>CAYOBT010000211.1:0-5154 GCA_964402205.1 uncultured Anaerolineales bacterium | reverse complement strand
TGGTGGCTATCCAGGTCGCAGAAGCGATGCCGCCAGCCTATGCAGCGCCTGCCATTCTGCGTCAGGTCCTGCTGGACATTTTCACGCGAGCTCTTGGTCTGCTCCGCGCCGATCGGTTACAGATAGCCATCAGCAGTCGCGACCGCGAGATCTCGTGGCGGATGCGCTCGGTGCGGCAACCAGAGGCACTGCGGTCGCTCTGCGACAAGGTGCGTGCCTCCGATGTCAGTCAACGGATGCTAGGACTTTGTCAGGGAAGGATGCGCTGCATCCAGGAACCTTGGGGCCCAAGCGTGATGCTCTCGCTGGCTGTGGTGAGGCCGAAAGCGGTTGTGCTTGTCATCGATGACGATCCGCAGACTATCGCGCTCTACCGTGGCTATCTCGCCTCGGACCAGTACAACGTGGTAGGCGCACGCAGCTTCTCAGAGGCCAGACAACTGCTGAGCAGGATGACGCCAAGCATCATCGTTCTGGACGTCATCCTCCCTGGGGAGGACGGCTGGGCCATTCTGAGGTCGCTTCGCGACGATCCAGGCACGGCCAGCGTGCCGATCGTGCTCTGCTCCGTGGTCGAGACCCCGGATCTAGGTCTCGCTCTGGGAGCATCGGCGGTGCTCACCAAGCCGGTTGGGAAGCAGGAACTGCATGAGACGATAGACCGTTGCCTCGCTCGGGAAGATAGCTCGGAGTGACGATGTCGAGAAGCGCTCGCAGCCGGCGGATGCCCTGGGCTAGGCCCACGGGACGCTGAGAGCGTACGCCGATCTCGGTCCCAAAGCTGAGTGTGCCCCCAACGATGTCCTGCGCCGATATGACGGCAACAGGGACATCTCGCAGTTGCTCGTCCTCTCGCATGCGCGCCAGGGTTGCCTCGCCATCGAGTACGGGCATCACCAGGTCAAGGAGGAGGAGGCCAGGCGTCTTCTCACGCATGCGCTGGAGCGCTTGCTCGCCGTTGTAGGCGGTGCGACAGGCGCAGGCATGGTCCAGTGCCTCTAGCAGCGCCTGGATCAGCCTGACGGCGTCAGGATCGTCATCCACGATGAGCACGTCCAGGGGATTGGCAGAGCCATGCACCGTCGCGAGCACGCGCCGTAGCATCTCCTCTGTGATTGGCTTCATCAGGTAGGTGAGCGCCCCTTCCATCTGCGCTCTGCGTCCCATCTCAGGCATGGAGCAGGGAACTACGGGGATGTCAAAGCCGAGGGGGCCGATCACGCTGTCAACCGCATCGGCCAGCTCAGGCAGAGTGACGATGGCGCGCGGATGATACTCGTCGATCAGTGGCTGCAGATCGTCGATGGTCGGCACGCCGACCATCCTATACTCGGGCATCTGGCGAGCCAGGAGTCGTATCATCTCAGGATCGCGGTGCACGACCAGGCACACGTCAAACGCACCCGGTTGCTGGATCGGGGCGCCGCGCTGCGCGATCGCTACGCTGGCAGACCCTCGACCGAGGCGAGGCAGCGAAACGCATACCTTGGTCCCGATACCCTCTTCACTCTCTGCCCAGACGCGTCCCCCGTGGAGCTCGACCAGTTGCTTGCTGATGGCCAGTCCGAGACCGCTTCCCTTGGTCACGCTCTCCTCGTCAGCCCGGTGCAGTTGCGCGAACTCACTGAAAAGCTTGGGAAGCTGCTCTTGCGGAATCCCGCGACCAGTGTCGACGACGCTGATGATTAGTTCGTCGCCGGTCGGAGCGACGGTCACCCTGATGCCGCCCGAGGACGTAAAGCGCACCGCATTGGTGAGCAGGTTCAGCAGGACTTGCCGCAAGCGCACTGGATCGACTAGGACAGCTTGCGGCTCGGAAGGGGCTTCCACGCGAAGGTAGAGCTCCTTGCGTTGGGTGAGTGGTCGCACCACCTCGACGGCGTCATTGATGATCGCAAGGAGGTCCACTCTGCGCTTGATCAGCGGCATCTGGTCGACCTCGATCTGACTGAGATCAAGCACATCGTCGAGAAGCGACACGATATGCTCGCTGCTCTGATGGATGGCGTCAAGATCCTCTCGGTACGGTGCCGGCAGCGCCACGCCATACCGCTCGGGCGAAAGCGCCATCAAACGGCTGAAGCCCAAGATCAGGTTCAGCGGACCGCGTAGCTCGTGGCTGACCGTGGCGGCAAACCGCGCCTTGTTGGCCCGCGCGATGTCGGCTTGCTGACGAGCCAGGATGAGCTCGTTGTTCATGCGCTCGATCCTGTAGGTCGCCTCCTCGAGGGCCTCCAGGGTCCGCCGTAGCTGCCCGCGCCTGATGCGTGTCTCGCCTAGCGCATCCCTGAAGCGCTGCCAACCCTCAAGAGCCTGACTGACAGTGTCTTCCCAAGGACCCTTGGCGACGGCGAGTGCTCCCACAACGCAGCCGTAGGTGGCGATGTGAAGATTCAGCTCTGGCCATCGGCCGGCCCCAAGTGCGAGGAGTGCAAGCGCTAGCTGAAGCGCGGCGGCTGCTATCGTTCCACGTAGGCCGAGCAGCGAGTTGGTCACCACAAGAACTGCCGTCCCCAAAGCCAGCACGGTTGCATCCGCGTAGGCCCAGGTTGCCAGACCGACGCTCGAGCACAGCCCCAGCACAAGCGCCGTAGCCGCCAGCTGATAGCTCCTTTCACGCGCAGCCATCGCTAGCCAGGTGCAAGCGGAAATCACGGCCACGGAAAGCAGGTGGGCAAGCTGCGTGGTGCCAGCCTGAGCGCATGCCCAGTAAAGCCATACCACCAGTCCCGCCCCCAACGCACCCACATAGCGAGGTAGCAGGGTACTCCTTAGGTCGTCCATTTCGGCTTGAAGCGCTCTCGCTTGGTCTTCAGGAGTTACAAGCAAACTCATGGCCACCTCTGCTCTGCAAAGCGACAATAGCCTCTGGAAAAGGACCGGTTGTGCCTGGGTGAGGCTAGACGGCTGGCTTGAGCATCTCGAGCAAGACCTCCCCTAGACTGGCGTAAACCTCGTGCGTGATACCAGCGCAGTAGGACCTGGCATCGCCATCGTGAATGCACGCTCGGTGGCGCAGCCACAGCCCCTCGCCCTTGGGAATCGTGTAAGGCTCGGCGGACCTCGGTCGAGCTAAGGGATCTCACGTCGATCGCCCCATCCGGGCCTCCTTCCCGCAGAGGATGCCCCGAGCGCTGCTCTGCCGCCTCGACGACGATGTCGCGGTGGGAGTCCGCCAGGTCGTCGAGCTGACCAGATCGGGCTTCTCGCACTCGAAGAGTCCTTGGCATTTCCATTCGGTGCGAGCGACGCACGTCTGCTGCGCGAAGCTACTGAGGCAATCCTGGCCAGCGTCGGCCGCTGCTACCAGATCGACCCGAGGTTGCCCGGCATAGATAGAGGGGTGCCTGCGTCCCATGCCGCCGCACCAAGTGACCGCGGGCTTGTGCGGCGCCGCCATGGCGCCTTCTGCTCAATGAGCGTCCAACCCCGACAGCAACCACTCTCCTTTCCCATAGCCGCTGGCGGGTGGGCCGTCTAGTCCCACCACACGTGCGGCCAAGGTGCGCGTCCTCGCCGCCCAGGCATGTTGTGGACTGTCATCACCACACCTAGTCTCACCAAGCACCTATGAGGAGACCTGGCATTGCTTGTGCAGCGCTGGCGATGCAGCCAATCCGGTAGGCCCATGTGCCATCCGCTTGGCCAGCGCCGTATGGCGACTGACCAAGTCATAGAGCCACAGGATGGCAGACTCTCGTCCCACGAACGTGTCTGATCCCACCGCTCCGCACTCACCGAAAGCCGTCACCTGCGAGACACTGAGCCGCGTTGGTGAGTACTACGACGATGCCTTGCTGGACAAGGCCCAGAGCATCGTTGGGCTCATCGGCGAAGAAAGACTAGAGTGCAGCCCGGTCTGACGGACTCTTTGCACGTGCGGTTTGGTGACATGGCGGAAAACCGTGGGCGCCGTCCGAGGCCTACTCGCGAGGCCAGCGGCCGGCCAGATCCGGCATGGCAGGGAAGGGAGCATGCGGCTCGCTCTGATACCAGTAGCCGACCGAGCTGATGTCGTCGGTCAATGGTTCGAGCTTGCCGTCTAGCCACAGCCCCAATGCCTGGATGGTGACCCTCAGATCGCTCGCAAAGCGGATGGGATCCATGATATGCCAGCGATAGAGTCCATGCTTGGGGACGCCCCCTTCTTGGCGCTCCCAGAGCGGGTAGCCCAGAAACGCGGTGGAATAGGTGTCGCCAAAGCACCAGGCGCCCCCGAAATAGTCCTCGGTGCCGGTGCCACAGATAGTGGGGTAGTCACCGTCGCCGTCGATGTAGAACTTGATCTCGCCCTCGCCCCACCAGCCGTCGGAAAACTGGTTCCAACCCAGCACCGTCCCAACATAGTGGCCACGCCCCTTGATGCCGTCCAGGATGACATGTTCGGGACGCTCTCGTGTGCTGGTAGCGCGTCGCCATTGGGCGTGTAGGTAGCCGGCCTCCTCGGGCACCTCTTGCAGGGCGTAGGTGATCTGGTAGAAGAAGCCGTGGATGGCCTCCCAGTAGTCATTCTCGATGGTGATGCGTACGCGCTGGCGAAAGGGCATAGGCCAGTAGCTGTTGAAACCACCCTTGGGGTTCACGGCCACCGGGAGCGACGCGACGTTGTAGCGCAGACCGAGCACGTTGGCAAAGAAATCGCCCAGTGGTACCTCCACCGAGGGCGTCTCCTCGTCATCCCAGTAGATGCGCAGGACGCAGGACCGGTAGGCAGTTGTGCGGGCGGTGATCCAGATGTGCTGGATCATCCCTGGTCCAGTGACATCGGCCAGCGTCGTGGTTGTCCCGGGCGCCAAACTGATACAGGGGCGTACCTTCCACCCCTTTCCCAGACGGGATGCCCAATGATGCTCGTCAGGGACCGCGTGAGCGCCGCCGCCCGGCGATCCGTCGGGGTTCTCGGCGGAAATGGAACGTGTCTTGGCCGTCGAAAGCAGCGAAATGTTGCCAAGTCCCATCGTGGGCCCAAACAAGCTGTCCATAGCTCCTCCTCCATGCGTGCGAGCGCCAGTGACGCACGGAGTATAGCTTCGGGTCCAACGCTGACAAGCATATACGGAGCCCTTGCGACTCACGCGCGCCAGCGGACGGGCGCGCCGTTGACAAAAGCAATTGGAACGAAGGCGATCGCAGCCATACCATCCAGCACGGTTG
>CAYOBT010000210.1:0-5163 GCA_964402205.1 uncultured Anaerolineales bacterium | reverse complement strand
CGCGCCTTTTGCGCCTCGATGAGGGACTTCCGCGATCGGTTGGCTGCTGCCGTCGTGCAGTTGCCGCCGTCCTTTGATCGCTCCGGCGAGGCCGACCTACGGGCTTTCTTGGCATTGCTCCCCGATGACCTCGCATTCACGGTAGAGTTCCGCCATCCGTCATGGCAGCATCCCGACATCCTGGCTCTGCTGGCCAATCACCGCGTCGCCTGGTGCATGAACGAGTACCGCGACCTCGCACCCACCACCGAGGTGACCAGTGACTGGGCCTATGTGCGGTTGAACGGGTACCACGAGCGGTACAGCCAAGCGCAAGGCCCGGTTCCCGAGCGCGAGGACGACCTTGCCTACTGGGCCGGCGTTCTCTCGAATCTGCCAGAGAGCGTGTTGCGCACCTATGTGCTCATCAACGATCACTATGCAGGGCACGCACCCGATACCGCCAATGATCTCAAGCGCCGCCTAGGCCTGCCTACCGCGGACCCCCAGAGTCTTTGGAGCCAACTGCGCCTGACCTGAATGGAATCCGGCAGCGACATGCCCTCACAAAGGCGCAAGGTCCCCGTCCTGAGTGAACGGGGACCTCGTAGCGTTGGAGGAGGATCGCCTACGGATAGGACGTCGGCACGCTGGTGGCAGGCGGATCGGGATACGGATCGCTCGTCGCAGTGGGCGACGGCACCGACGTGTTCGTCGGCGGGACGGATGTGTTGGTCGGCGGCACCGACGTGTTCGTGGGTGGCACCGATGTGTTGGTCGGCGGGATCAACGTCTCGGTCGGCTCGGGATACGGATCCATTGTCACCGTGGCGGAGGGGACAGGCGTATTGGTCGAGGGCGCGGGATAGGGCTCCTCCGACTCTTTCGGGGCACTTGGCGACGGCGTGCTTGTCGGCCACCAGACGCGATTGGTCGCGGTAGGCGTCGGCGTGCTCGCCGGCAGCGTTTCTCGCGCGTCGGACGTTCCTTCTGCCGTAGGCGCCACGGAACGCGTGGCCGTAGGCCTTGCTGCGCGTGTGCGATCCGGTGTGCTACTAGGCTCGCCGGGAGCGCCGCCCCGTCCCGGGGCCGGAGCTGTGGGATTCACGGTCGCTATAGCCGGTTGCGTGGACTCGCTCCGCTCCGGAGTGCCAGACGGTGTAGCTGTCACGATCACTTCCGTCGAGGTTGGCGCTGGCGTCATCGTGCCTCTCCATAGTGGGAGGCACCGTGTCTGCGCCAAGGCCACGACCAGCGCTACCAACGCCAGAAACCGACCTGTCATCGCGATCCACCCTGTCCTTTCGTAGCACTCATTAGTCCTATTGTGCGAAACAGAATGCGGGCATTCGCAAACCTCAAGTGAAAATGCCATGGACGCGTCGTCAGCTGCCCCTGCTGTCCCTTGGCAGCCGTTTTGAGTTCCGGCTATACTGCGACTAGCGGGATCGGCGGATATGGATGGCAAGCTACGCATGAGGAGCACGCCCATGGCCCAGATGTCCAAGCGAGAACGGGTTCTGCGCACCACCAATCTGCAAGAGACCGATCGCGTCCCTGTCTATGATATCCTCGACAACGACGCGGCCATCGAGCACTATGCAGAGATGCCACTGACTGTCGAGAATGGCGACCGTGTCAAAGGGCGCGCCATTGGACGATGCCTCGACGCAACGCGCATGCCCCGAGGTCCCCAGCCAGCTCGCACCTGGACCGACGAGCGCGGCTTTGGCTATGAAGGCGAACGCTGGACCCTCTGGATCACCGATCGCCCCTGGGAAAACGAAGCGGGCATGATCGAATGGATCAAGAGGGAGATCCAGCGCACCAACGAGCAGGTCTTTGACGACGCCTATCGCGACCAGTTCTACGCCAGCATGGACAGGTTCCAGGGCTACTTTGGCGATGACACCGTGCAGATCGTCGAGAGCGGCGTCGGCCTCACCGAGATGTACTGGTGGCTTGACTGGGAAGCCTTCTCCTACCTCATCGCTGACGACCCTGGATTGGTGGAGGAATGGCTCGAATCCCGCACCCAAGCCGAGATCCGCCGCGCCCACTGCATCGGCGACCCGGAGCAGATTCCGATCGCGCTGACCTATGACGACATCGCCTACAAGAACACGACGCTGGTGTCGCCACGTTGGCTCCGTCGCTACTGGGTGCCTCGCCTCACGCGCCTCGTCGCCGCCTGGCACGAGCAAGGCTGCAAATGCCTGTTCCATTCGGACGGCAACCTCTATCCCGTGCTGGATGATCTCGTTGGGGCGGGCATCGATGGCCTCAACCCCATCGAGGTCGCTGCCGGGATGACGGTCCGCGACGTACGGCAGCGCCATCCCCATCTGTTTCTCACGGGTGGAGTCGATGTCAGCGAGCTCCTGGCGCGAGGCACACCCGAGCAGGTCTATGCCGCCTGCAAGGAGAATATCGAGGCCACCGATGGCATCGGCTACTTTCTAGGGTCGAGCACCGAGCTGGACTGGGAGATCCCTGCCGAGAACATCATCGCCATGATCGACGCCGCCTGGGACACAGCGCACTAGGGACACGGTATCCCGTGCCCTCGCAATCCACGCCGCCCAGGACACTGGGCGGATCCACCAACGAGGAGCGCCTGCGTGGCTTTTGACTTTGATGCGCGCCTGGACCGACGACCCTTTCACAGCCTGAAGTGGAGCACGCAAGATCCTGACGTTCTCGCTTTGCCCGTGGCCGACATGGATTTCGCCACCGCGCCCGCCATCCAAGAGGTCCTCCACCGTCTTGTGGATCACGGAGCCCTCGGCTATCCCATCGAGCCACCCCAGCTAGCTGAGCACGTCGCGGCCTTTGTCTCGGCACGGCACGGCTGGCACATCTCGCCCGATACGATCACTTTTTTCGCAGGCGTCCTGGCTGGCGTCCGGGCCGCCCTGGACGCCTTTACCCACCCGGGCGACGCCTTTGTCACACTGACACCGGTCTACCCACCGCTGTTTGGCATCGGGCGCAGCATGGATCGCGTGGCCCGCATGGTACCGCTCAGGTGCGACGCTGGCGGGCACTATGCGGTCGACTGGGACCGCCTAGAGGAGGCGCTTTCCGGAGCTCGCGCTCTCATCCTGTGCAGCCCGCACAACCCCGTTGGTCGAGTGTTTGCGCGAGATGAGCTCCAGGGCATCGCCGAGCTGGCCATCCGGCACGACGCAATCGTCATCTCCGACGAGATCCACGCAGACCTCGTCCTCGGTAACCGCCCCCATATCCCGTTGGGCAGCCTGGATCATGGGATCGCCAAGCACAGCATCACGCTCATGGCGCCCAGCAAGACCTTCAACATCGCTGGGCTGCCCCTAGGATTTGCGATTACACCTGACCCGGCTCTGCGAGCCCGACTCCGACGCTCCGCCCGTAGCGCCGGTTGCGCCATCACGCTGCCAGCCTGGATCGCCGCTGAGGCCGCCTACAGCGACCCGGACGCCGAAGCCTGGTTGGAGGCCCTCCTCGCCTACTTGCGCGGGAATATGGCCTTCACGGCCGACACCATCGCCCGCGACCTGCGCAACATCACCCTATCGCCCGCCGAGGGCACCTTCCTGGCCTGGCTGGACCTTAGCGACCTCGATCTACCCGAACAGCCCGCGGCCTACCTTTTGCGGCACGCCCGCGTTGCACTGAACGAGGGCAGCAGTTTTGGGCCCGGCGGAGAGGGCCACGTCCGCCTGAATATCGGTTGTCCACGCGCCCTGCTGAGCGAGGCCCTTCAGCGCATCAAGGGCGTCTTGTGCGGCATCCAAAGCACCTCCCGTTCCTAGCCAAAAGGAGACATCCATGGAACCGATCCGCATCGGCATCATCGGGACCGAGAACTCGCACGCCGTCGCCGCGATGGAGCGATTCAACGTCAAGCGGACCATACCCGGAGCCAGGGTTTCCGTGCTGTGCCCTGGACAAGGCGACACCCTCGAGCACGCTCGCGAGATCGCCGAGCAAGGCAAGGCGCCCCACGTCGTTGAGGACCCTGAGGCGCTCCTGGAGCTCGCCGATGCCGTCATCATCATGAACCGACACGGTGGCCTCCACGCACGCTACGCCCGTCTGACCCTCAGCGCCGACCTCCCCACTTTTGTGGACAAGCCCCTCACCTGCGACGTCGCCGAAGCCGAGGAACTTGTCGCGCTCAGCCGGCAACGCGACGTCTGGCTGCAATCTTGGTCCACTGTCTGGCAAGGCTCCTCATTCAGGCAGCTTTTCCGTACCGCCGAGGAGGAGATCGGCCCTGTGAGCGCCGGCCTGTGCGCGGGGCCCTGCCAGCTCGACAGTGAGCACGGGGGCGTCTTCTTCTATGGCATCCACACCGTCGAGATGATGCTCCAGGGCTTTGGGTACGACGTGGCATCGCTCCACGCGCATCGCGAGGGACCCCACGCCACCGTGACAGTGGCCATGGCAAGCGGCAAGCTCGTGACGCTACAACTCTTGGGCGAGGGCTACTGTTTCCAGGCCCTGTGCCACGGCCCCGGAGGAAGCCGCTACGCCGCTCTGGATACCGGCGACGCCTACGATCGTGGCTTCCAGGCCATGCTACGCGGTTTCACGGTGGGCGAGCGGCTCCTCACGGACGATCAGCTCGTCCAGCCGGTACGCGTCCTCGCAGCCATCGCCAGGTCTCTAGAGGACGAATCCGTCATCAGCCTGACCCCATAGGACCCATGCCTCACGAGGGGGGCCGGGTGCATCCCGAGCCCCCTCTCAGCTACACCCACAAGCATCCTTCTCGCTTGTCACCACAGCTTGACGGCGAATTTACGCCACTCAGCAGCCGTTTTGCCGCTCCGCTTACGGAGTGTTCGCTTAGTTTTGCCTATAATACCTAGGTGTAGTGCCGTGCCCACGGTCAACACGCTCTAGCTTGAGCAGACCCAGGCCGTCAGGAGCGCCTTGATGAAGCGACGGATCAAGCGACCCACCCAGAAGAGAGGATGGCGTGCATGCGCGATAGCATGCGCAGTCCTCCTGCTAGGGCTGACACTTGGCGTCGCGGCCCGGGGCGTGGCCGCTGGGTCCTCAGTTCACATCGAAGCCACCGATAGGACCCGCGCCGAAGCTCTTGCCAGCGCAGCGTTTGCCATTTATGGCGTATCGGCTCTCGCCGCTGTCATCACCGCGGTCACCGCCTGGCGCGCGCGCGTGCTCGCGGCC
>CAYOBT010000209.1:0-5172 GCA_964402205.1 uncultured Anaerolineales bacterium | reverse complement strand
GATAGGTGCTGGCATAGGCCAACACGCGGTCGCGGCATCCGCCCGCATACTTGAAGACGGGCAGGCCGGCTGATCGCGCAGCCAGGTCCCACAAGGCGAGGTCGATGGTGCTCAGCAGGTATTCGGGCAGGTTCGCGACCCACATCCAGTGCCAGAAGCGCTCGCGATCCAAGGGATCCTGGCCGACGAGCAGGCGCTCAACGACGCCTCTGACTTGGGCGCATTCTTCGGGGGTGAGCCCGTCCTGGTCGCCGTGGCCGTGGCCGCCTAGGTAGAGGCCCTCGGCGCCCTCGTCGGTTAGGATGCGTGTGAGTGTCTGGCGAGCCGTTATCTCTGGGATGAGCTTGCCGTTACGAAACCCGGGACGCGTAACCCGGAAGGGGATGATCTCGACGCCGGTGATCTTCATGCGTGGCTCCTTGTGCACGGTTCTGGCGACAGCGCGGCCATTGTGGCTGAAACTTCGCGGGCTGACAACCGCGCCGGCACCGCCCCTTGATGGTTGCGCGTGGGTGCGATAGCATGGCGCCAGAGGCTAGGGCTGCGCGATGGGAGGCGGGGTCAGCTCGATGATCAAGTATATCGGATCCAAGCGCGTGCTCGTGCCCGCCATCGTGTCCATCGTGGAGGCCCTGCCAGGTGTGCGCACGGTGCTGGATCTTTTCTCCGGGACGGCTCGGGTGGGCCACGCCCTCAAACGAGCGGGGTACGAGGTCACGGCCAACGACCATACGACCTATGCTTACACGGTGGCCCAGTGCTACGTCCAGGCCGATGCCGAGGCCGTCCTGCCCGAGGCCCGTCGCGTGCTCGATGAGCTAGCCCATGTGCCGCCGCGGTCGGGTTGGTTTACGGAGACGTACTGCAGGCGATCGCGGTTCTTCCATCCCAAGAACGGCGCGCGTATCGAGGCGATGCGGGAGGCCATCGATGCGTGGGGCTTGACGGGTGACACAAGGGCGGTAGTGCTCACCTCGCTGATGGAGGCCGCCGATCGCGTCGACTCGACCGTGGGCGTCCAGATGGCGTACCTGAAGCAGTGGGCGCGACGCGCCCACAACGATCTGGAGCTACGGGTGCCTGACGTACTGTCTGGGCCAGGCCGCGCTGTCCAGATGGAGGCCGTGGACGCGGCCCGGCGCTTCCCTGCCGATCTGGTTTATCTGGATCCACCCTACAACCAGCACCGCTACCTGGCCAACTATCACATCTGGGAGACGCTGGTGCGTTGGGATCAGCCCGAGGTGTACGGGGTTGCGTGCAAGCGTGTGGACTGCAAGCGCTACAAGAGCCCGTTCAACTCCAAGCGGCGGATCCATCGGGCCATGCGCGATGTCGTGGAGAGCACCAACGCTCGCTACCTGCTAGTCTCGTTCAACAACGAGGGCTATATCAGCCGAGCCGAGATGGAAGAGCTTCTCTCCGAGCACGGAGAGGTGCTGGTGATCGCTCGCGATCACGACCGCTACGTGGGGGCGCGCATTGGCATCTACAACCCCGACGGAGAAAAGGTCGGGCAGGTCAGCCACGTACGCAACAAGGAGTACCTCTACCTGGTGGGCGACAACGCCGATGCGCTTGCAGACGCCGCCCAGGCCTGCCAACCAGGGGTGGAGCAGAGGACGCTCTTCTGAGGTGAGACGAATCGCTAGGCTGGGTCTAGACCTGCGCCAACGCCCGATTGAAGTCCTCGATCAGGTCGTCGCTGTCCTCAAGGCCAACCGACACGCGCAAGAACCCATCCGTGATGCCTCGCTCGGCGTCGCCGTCCCGGACGGTGATGAGCGTCTCCACGTCGCCCAAGCTGACCCATGGCCGGCAGATGCAAAGTGCCTCCAGGAGCCGCTCGGCAGCGGGGCGACCTCCGCGAAGGATCAGGCCCATCATGCCGCCAAAGCCGCCCCACTGCGCTGTCGCGACGGCGTGCCCGGGGTCTGTCTCGAGGCCCGGGTAGACCACACGCGCGACCTTGGGATGCTGCGTCAGGTAGGATGCCAGCCGCATCGCGTTGGCGCCGTGGCGCTCCAGACGCAGCGGAAGCGTGGCGAGCCCTCGCAGGACGAGGTAGGCGCTCGTCGGGGCGAGCACGCCGCCATAGATGCTGCGAGCGCGGTCCAAACGTTCCAACACCGACTTGTCGCGGGCCGTGACGATCCCTGCGAGGACGTCTCCGTGGCCAGCCAGGTACTTGGTGGCGGCGTGGAGCACGACGTCCGCGCCGCGCTCTAGCGGGCGCAGCAGGTAGGGACTGAGGAACGTGTTGTCTACGATGACAAGGGCGCCGGCCTTGTGGGCAAGGCGCACGATGGCATCCAGGTCCAGCACGTCCAGGATTGGGTTGGAGAGGGGCTCCAGGTAGACGGCCGTCGTCGGCGTACGAAGGGACCGCTCTAGCTCAGAGAGGTCTCGCAGGTCCATCGCAACGATGTCTGCCGCCTTGTGCGGCAGCACCTCAGCGCGCAGGATGGTGCTCCAATCGTACAAGCATCGGTGCGTGACAAGACGTCCGCCCGGCGGCAGAAGTCCGAGGAGCGTCTGGCTGACCGCGGCCATGCCCGATGCCGCCGCGATGGCGCCCACTCCATTTTCCAAGGCTGCGATAGCCTCTTCTAGCGCGTCTACGACGGGGTTGGTCTGCCGCGCATAGGCACCTCGATTCGTGACGCCCATCGAGATGGCATGGGCCGACGCGTCATCTGGCTTGGCGAGATGGATGGCTCGCGTTGCGAACCCCGTGTTCTCAAGGTGCTTTCGCACGATCGCTTTTCCTCCCAGTCTAGAGATCCTGCACGTAGGGGAGCCACCATTGACCTTTGCCGTGGCGCCACGTCTCACCATCCTCTGTGAGACGCGCCGCAATGGCATCCAGGCGTTTGGCGACGGTTGGCTCTGGCATGGCATCGTCAGCGGTTGCCAGGATCGATTGCACGCGGTCATGAGCTTGCTCGTACCAATCCTCGTATGCCTGCTCGCAGCGACCGCCAAAGGTAGAGTAGGCGATGTCGCGTCGCATGAACTGGCGCGTGTGATCGCTGGTGATGAACCCAGGCGACGGGTGCGCGTAGGCCTGGATCTGGTCCATCGCCAGGGTGCTATCGTTCACCTCGACGCCACCTGTAGCCTTACGCATGAGCGCGACCAGCTCATCGAGCAGGACGAGGTGCTCCAGACTGATCATCAACGTCGAATCGAGCAGCCCCGTGGTGATTAGGTTGGCACCGCTGGCGAGCCCAAGATAGAGGCCGACGGCCATCTCGGCAGCAGCTTGTGGGCCGGGTTCGCGCGCGCTGCTGTTCCCGCTGGCGATGCGCGAGGGCATCCCATAGTGATCGGCCATCTGCACGGCGGCCGCGTTCAGCGTTGCCGTCTCATAGTGCCCCTGCGAGATCTCTGCCGAGCGCATATCCATCACGGCTGAGACACAGCCATAGACGGTAAGCGTCCCCGGCTGGGCGACTTGGGCCAACGTCATGCCGCCTAGCACCTCGGCATTGTGCTGCGCCAAGGTGCCAGCCATGGTTACAGGGCCGGTCGCGCCCATCAGGATCTCGGGCGAGATCATGACGATACCGTTGCCTACTGGGGACTTGGCGGCAGCGATGATGCCGTCCGCCTCGTCGCCGGCGTACTGGAGCGGGCTGATGGGATTGCACCAGACAAAGGGGCGATTCCACTGGCGCAGCGTATGTTCGGTGGCCTCGCGGCCAGCGACGGCAAACGTGGCCAGTACCTCGAGCCGCTGGATCTGATCGGGCTGGTTCTTGATGCGAGGGGGGATGTACGCGGGGCGTGCGTCACGTGCGTCGAGGACGGCCCCGCGCGCTGCGGCTCTGCGGCGAAGCCAGTTGGCTGGAGATTCGGTCAGGGCCTGGTCGTCCGCGCCGGCCTGGCGCTCGCTGGCAAGCACTAGGTTACAGCAATCCCCCACCACGTTGGCGAGGCTGTCAAGTACCAGGTACTTGGCCGAGAGATCGCTGGGTTGGCAGTCGCGGGCTAGGCCTTGGGCCAAGTCATACCAGTAGTAGGCATTGCCAATCAGGAGCACGTGGTGGGCGTCCTTGTGTAGCGGCAGAGCATCGGCAAGGCCGAGCCCGGACGCGCAAAAGGTGCTCGTCTCGCGAGACGGTAACGATGCGAGGGCCTCCTCCACTAGCGAGCTGGGGAGGAAGACTCGGTTACCCTCCACGCGGGCGCCGGCATTGCCCAACAGGCCGACTGCTTGCGGGCTGCCGAGGAACCATATCCCCGTCTTCTCGAGGATCTCTAGAGAGGCTAGGTGGATGCGCTCCACGTCGCTTTGAGCGAGGGGTTCGAGTCGCATGGAAAGCTCCTTTGGCTCGGTTGCGGGCTCCTCCTGATAGGCGCTGCGACCGGCGCTAGCGTTTGACCGACCAGCTACCGCTCGGCTATCATCGCCCATCAGCCGAAAGAAAACAAGCCGGCTCGCACTGGTTGCGGTGCGAACCGGAGGTTGAGAGGGGTTGTGCCCCAGGAGGGAGTCGAACCCCCGGCACAAGGTTTAGGAAACCTCTGCTCTATCCTCTGAGCTACTGGGGCTTGCGTGCAGGAATATAGCATAGGGCATGCGGAGTGACAAGACGGGTGACACTTGGTATCAGACTGCATGACTGGCTAGCGACACGGGCGGGAGTCCTGGGACGCGCTCTCGTGCTTATCGCGGTTGCGTGGGTCTTGTCATTGCCGCCGCAACGCCTCGTGGTGCCTGGTCCCCAGCGCGAGGTGGCGACGCTCAATCCCAAGATGGGCGTCCACACGCGCCTCACCGATGAAGTGGAAGAGTGGAAGATCCAGCAGACGCTGGCGATGGTGCGGCAGATGGGGAGCCCTTGGGTGGTCGAGTACTTTCCCTGGGCGTACTATGAGCCCAGCCTCGGGCACTATGAGTGGGGCCATGCCGATGTCGTCGTGGATCATGCCGTCGCGCAGGGGCTGACGGTGTTGGCGCGCATCGACTATGTCCCAGAGTGGGCTCGGCCGGAAGAGACGACGACACGCTACCTGGACGAGGACGGCTATGCTGCCTATGCTGCTTTTGTGGGCGCCTTTGTGGACCATTTTCAGGGGCGAGTGCAACACGTGATTATCTGGAACGAGCCAAACCTGAGCTTCGAGTGGGGCTATCGGCCTCCCGATCCGGAGGCCTACACCGAG
>CAYOBT010000208.1:0-5203 GCA_964402205.1 uncultured Anaerolineales bacterium | reverse complement strand
GCTGCATCCAGCCGCCAGGGATGTCCATGCCTTGAAGGCGAGGCTGGCGGGCGTGGGCACAGTGGAGCGCTCAAAGATGCGGCTGGACGAAACGATATGCCAGTACGGCAGACCGTGCCGCTGCGCTATCTCCCGAACCTGCACGAGGTTGGCATAGTAGAGCGTCGCCTTGGCCATGTCGCGCATGTCGTCCGAGTACTGCGGCATATAGTGATCCCACGATATGACCTGCGGGCGCACTTTGCTCACAAAGCGCTCCACATACTCTTCAAAGGTTGCCGTCTGAAGCTGCGAGTCCTCACCGCCCATGGTGGCATAGTTCGGGAACAGGTTGATGTACGCCAGCTTGCCCGGAGCGAGCCGTCGCACCGCGTCCACTGCTCTCGCCAACCCAGGGAAGTCGTTGGCGCCCGGCTCGTCATAGATGTAGAACCCATAGACCGAAGGACTAACGCCGCCGTGGGCCATCCAGCCCCGAACCACGTCGTCCGTTTGGTCTTGGGAGAGACTGGCCCAGTCGGGCTGGGCTCCCCCGCAAAACCCGGGATCGTAGAGCAACGCCGACATCCCCGCGGCCTCACAAGCCGGGACGTCCCTTGGCTCGACGAATCCGCCAACGGAAAAGTTGCAGGCGGCGATGGACTCCAGACCCTGCGCATGTTCGGTGGTGCCATCCCATCCGCGTTGGGGATCCCAGGGAAAGATCGGGTAGAACGTCGGGTCATCAAACGTGGCCATGTGTCCTCCTAGATGAGCGAATCCTCGTCCCCTCACAAGCGACTGTGCCCACAACGGCCAGCGCGAAAGTCTCTACTGCAAGCGCAGCAAGACGCCCTCGCCCGCCGTCAACCAGCGCTCCTCGTCAGCTTCCATCGCCGCAAAGGTCCCCGCTGCAGTGCTGAACCGCGCCTCCACCCCGCGCCCAGGGGTAAGCCCGAGGCGGAACTTGGCGGAGCGCTCCAAGCTCGTGTTGACCACGAGCGCATAGTCGGTGCCTTTATCGTCCACAAAGCAGCCGATCATGAGCGGCTCAGCGCACGCGGCCGACTGGACGGTCTTCCCTGGCAATGACGGCAGCCCCGGCACCGGGCCGCCGCCGCTGAACCGCACATCCACCGACCGGAGGCGATTCATGATCGGGCCCAGCTCCTTGAGCTGACGGTTGACCTCCGCCAAATAGTGCCAGGTAGCCGTGCGCTGGCCATCGCCATCAATGGGTGCGTATCCATAGCCACGGCTGTAGTACGTGTACCACCCCACGCTAGCCCCGCCCGCCGCCAGCGTCGCATAGGCCTGCAGTAGCATATTGGCCATGGAAGGGATCGTGGTAAAGGGACGGATCTGGTTCGACGAGACGATCTGCCAGAACGGCAAGTCATGGGCGAAAGCCACCTCGCGCACCTCGAGCAGATTCTGATAGAAGCTACGGGCCGATTCTGTCTCACGCATATCCTGAGAGAACTGCACCATATAGTTGTCCCACGAGATGAACTGTGGCCGCACCTCCCGCACAAAGCGCTCCAAGTACTCGCGATACGAGTCCGTCTGAAGCTGCGACAGATCCGTGGCGAGATCGTGCGTGCCGATCGTCGCATAGTCGGGGAACAGGTTGATATAGGCAAGCTTGGCCGGCGCATGCCGCTTGACAGCTTCGACCGCCCGAGCCAACCCAGGGAAATCCATGGCCCCCGGCTCGTCGCCGAGATAGTAGCCATAGACGGCATCGCTGCCATCCGTGCTGTCCACCCAGCGGCGTACCGTTGCGTCGATGGCGTCGTCGCTCATCTCGTTCCAGTGAGCCGTCGTGACCCGTGGTTGCACCTCGTCCAGATAGATCCCTCGCAAACCCAGCCGCTCACACGCTGGCAGATCCCTCGACTGCACAAAGCCAGCCAACGTGAATCCGCATGCGGCGATGCTTTCGAGGCCGTGCCGCCGCACCACCTGGCCATCCCATCCATGCTGGGGATCCCACGGCAGAATCGGGAACAGGTCCATATCCTCCAGAACCGATGCCATGCCTTGCTCCTCTCGCTTGCGCCTGTGGTTCACAGTCCAGCTACCATCGTACCACGCGCGGCGCAAGACTCAAGCGCGCCACCCTTGAGCCGATGCGCCCTTTGCATAGAATAGGACGGTGTTGGCAATTGCTGGAGCGACCTAGCACGCTGATGAGGAGGGAGATGGCATGGCTACACTACATGGGATCGCCCCACAGGCATACGCGCCGTTCGCCTGGGACAATGAGCCGATCGCCTGGGCTTGCCTGCCCAACGACGGTCTGAGGATCTATGCGCCGAGCCACACGGACCTGTTCGTCGACCCGCTAGAGATTGGCAGCACGGATTCCGCCCCCTTTATGTGGGTCGAGATGAGCGGCGATTTCGTCGCGAGGCTCCACGTCCAGCCCGGTTTCCAGGCAGACTATGATGCCGGTGGCTTGCTCGCCCGTCAGGACGGCGAACACTGGATCAAGCTGGCCTACGAGAACACCGATCTTGGTAACCCAGCCATCGTCAGCGTGGTCACCAACGGCGTATCCGACGATGCCAACGGGGCCGATCTCAACGCTCGCTCCGTCTGGCTGCAGCTAGCTCGAGTCGGGGACGTGTTCGCCTTGCACTATGCGGTGGATGGGACCACTTGGCGCATGGCGCGTCTGTGCCGACTACCCATGCAGCCATCGGTCAAGGTGGGAGCCATCGCGCAATCGCCTCGGGGCGTGGGGTGCGCCGTAGACTGGCTCGCCCTTGCCATCGAGAGCCGGACGCTGACCCGCCCCCGGGACGGTGTCTAGCTTGGAGAGAGTCGGCGCCCGCGCCAGGGATAGCGCGGGCGCCCCGTCCTATTCCATGATGACCACGCGTGCGCTCTCGCTCCGACCAAATGTGTCCGGGAAGTACATCTCGTAGGCCTCCGCCGGCAGAGCGAGATACTCTCCCGGCGTGGTGCAACGCACCGCGTACACATACTCGTAGGTCCCAGCCGGCAAATGCTCGGCAAAGAGCGCCGCGCGGTCATCGCGCAACTCGGTGTGATCCGCCCAGTTCCCGTACCACGCCCAGTTCTGACCCCCACTGAGAGCCGAGAGGACGCGCTCCATCGTTGGCCACGGCGCAGACATGCTCGTCGTTGCCAAGCTCGTGTCGACCGGCTCGGTACCTGCCGGGAACGGGTCTTCGAGCACCAGGTAGTTCAGGTCACGCTCGGCCACCACTGTCAGGCGGACAAGCAACGTGTCATTGACGTCTGCGCTGCTCACGGGTTGCTCTGGAGCATCCAGATGGGCATAGGTGCGCGCGACGGCAATGCCACGAGCCACTGCGCCGACCTCCTCGACCGGGAGGTAGGCCCGCAGGTAGGCACTGTAGTAGGCCGTAGCATCGCCTCCGTCGGTCGCTAGGCGCAGCCGACTCGGCTCGCTCGGGGTCAGGTCGCTGGCCGGCGCCTCACAGCCCACAGGCGATCCGGCCGTGTCCACTGGACCTGCACAGATCTCTTGTCCATCCAGATCCACCGCGTACGCATCTATCAGATCGCCCCCTGGCAGCGATGCGGCGTGCTCTGCCAGCGCGACGATAGCCCAGGCGTTCTCCTGAGTAGTAGCCCAAACACCCTCACGACGGGAGGCCATCAGCCAACGCACCGCCATGGGAACGAGCTCGCTGTCATCGTCCAGCCGAAGCAGAGCGCGCAGCGCCAAGGCTGTCGTTCTTGCGTCAGCGCCGAGCCACCATCTCCCAGAACGATCATCGTGCCACTGGGCCCCGCTGGCACTCAGGATCGCCGCGGCATCCAGCTCATTGGTGAGCGTCTGCAGGCGACTCGTCTGATCTGGCAGCAAGAGAGCCATCGCCAGAGCAAGCTCAGCCTTGGCAGAGAGAGACAAGTCATCGCGCCGCTCATAGAGAGCAGCCGTGCGTCCGACGTCTCCAGCGTCGACCTCGGCCAGGGCAAGCAGCACCGACGCCTCAATGTCCGCCCGCACGCCTGGTGCATCCTCGCGTGTCGAGAGCCACTCTTGCAGGTAGCGCACACCCCGGTCGATGACATCCTGCGCCACGAGCATATCGGTGCGACGCGCCTCCGCCAGCCCCTGGAGCACATAGGCCGTCAGGACGGGAGAGCTATCGAGCCCATACCACCACCCCCAACCTCCATCGAGATTCTGCTCGGCATACAGACGCTGCAGTGCCTCCGAAGCCTGCTGGATCGCGCGCTTCGCATCCGCCTCAGGAAGGCTCTCTTCCAACGCTCGCACGACCACGAGCTCAGGATAGAACCGGCTAACGGTCTGCTCGATGCAAGCGTACGGATAGTCGCGGAGATAGGTGAGCGCGTCTCCGAGCCCCGCCACCAGCGATGGCTCCACCGTCACCCGCAACCCACCCAGAGACGTGCTGGCGAGCTCTGGCAGCTCGACGATCTCGATGCGTGTACCGCCACCCGGCGGCAACTCCCCTGAGGTGCCAGCAACGGAGGGCGCTGTCGGCGGGCGCACGGGAAGCTTGATCTCCACGGCGTCCGCGAGACTGCCTGCATCCGCACGGAAGCGCAAGAGCAGCTCGTCCGCGGGCAACACCTGCGCCTCCCACGTGACGCGAGCTTGGCGATGCGCTGGCACCGTCACCCGCTGGGACGCGTCGTTGTAGGCAATGCCGCGCGCTTCCAGCTCCACCACAGCCTCGACCGGCTGCGACGTATGATTAAAGACCAAGCAGCCCAAGGTGGGCGCATCGCCCACTACTGCAAACCGAGGCGTCACCGGCTGCACGAGCAGATCCAACGTGCTGACGATATCGGCATGGGCCGAGCCAACTTCGGTGGCTGCCGTGACGGCGTCCGCTCGCATGCGCCAGGTCGTCAAGTTGTCGGGCAGCATCACGTCGACTTGGGCAATGCCATCCTCGCCCGTGCGCACCTGCGGTGCCCAGAAGGCGGTGTCGGGCATATCCTTGCGGACCATCGTGTCCATGCCCTCGCCCCCGCCGCCGCCTTTCTCACCTCGCGCACGGTCAAGATTGTACTGATCCACCGAGTTAGCCAGGGTGGCGCTGGTCTCCACGCCGAGCCCTCGCTCTCGGTAGAAAGCTTGCACAATGTCGGCAGCCTGAAGACCAGCCAGGATCTCCACAGCGCGATCCACCAGCGCCAACGAGACCTCTGCATCCACCGGCGATCCCTGCCAATCCGCTGTGCTCAC
>CAYOBT010000207.1:0-5223 GCA_964402205.1 uncultured Anaerolineales bacterium | reverse complement strand
GCCCTCCTACTCACTCACCGCATCGCGCCTCTCGCGCGCCCGCACCAGAGCCACGCCAACAAAGGCGATCCCCGCGATGACGCCCCCCAACACCACAAAACCAAGCACCCACTGGAACACGCTGGCCCAATCCACCGCTCCCTTGGGCAGCAGCACCGCATAGGCACCATCATTGAGGTCGTGCCAGATGACCACACCACGGTCCAACTCCACGCCATCGGACTCCAAAATTCGCGCGCCGCGGAGCGTCAAGCTTGATACGGGTCCCGTCATGGCAAAGGCGAATGGCTGGACATACACGCTGATGGCATCGCGCCCCCGGTGGGTTACGGATTCGACGCGAAACCCTTGGGACGTAAGATCGCCGTAACCTTGCCCTTTGGGGCTGATCAGATAGCGCACGCTATCGCTGCCATGCTCCTCCTCGATCTCTAGCGACGCATCATGCCCCTCGGCCCGAGCCTGCGCAACGCGTGCCTCCAGTTGCTGTTCGTACTCGGGTCGCGGCATCCAGGCAAAGTGCTCCGGCGTCATCACCGTGATCAGGTCCATCTGGTAGCGTTCGTCGCCGAAAAAGGTGATCTCCATCTTGAGAGGGGCGATGCCACAACCAGAGACGAGCAAAACGAGCAACCATGCTATCCCAACTGACACCAGTATCCGACGCGTGCGGCGTTGCATGGTGTCCTCCTAACTCGGGCGGATGCGCAGATACGCCATACGGACATTGATCATCTTGGTGGCAGGCATATCATGAAGACCTAAACCAACGTATAGCATGCCACTAAGACAACGCCCTACCTATCTTCTTTCACAGTATACGATACACATGAGAGTGTCTAGCACCCAAGTACGCACTCAACGCAATCGAGACCCTACTACGGCAATTCGATGTAAATTCACGCGAAGCACACCTAGCCGAAAAAACGGCACGGTCATCGCAATCTCCAGCAGCGGGATGGATCGAGCGGGTTCGCTACCCGTAGTCTGGACTCCGCCTAGTGCCAACGCTATACTCTGTCCCAAAGGAGGCTCCCCATGCATTCCATCACCGTCACCGCCATCGACCTGTTTGACATGCTGGATCTGCCCCGCCTGGATTACGGTCCCGAAGAGTGGGCCCAGTGCGTTGCCGATATGGCCCGCGACGGCTTTGAGATGATCTGCGTGCAGATGTCCGTCATACGCGACAAGGCTTGCTATCCCAGCCGCGTGGTGCCCCACCACCTTCCCTACGACGCCCTCGGTACGGTGTTCGAGCTTGCTCAAAGGCACGGCATGCAAGTCGTGCTCGGTCTCGCCGACGTCACCTACTTTCGCCAGTTCCAGGACAACGCGGGCTGGTGGGACCCCGAGGAGGACCTCCAGGTCAACCTCCGCGTGGTCCCCGAGCTCAACGCCCTCTACGGCGACCACCCCGCCCTATGGGGCTGGTACATCCCGCACGAGACGGGCGACCGGATCCATCGTGGCGACGTGATGCACGTGCTGACGCGCCTGCCACGTTTCCTCAAGGAAATGCGCCCCGACCTGCCCATCGCCCACGGCCCTTGGTTCACCTCCCGGCTGACCATCGGCGACGACGCCACCACCCCAGCTCAGTTCGCCGACGAGTGGGATGCCATGCTCGATGAGATCGAGGGCATCGATGTGTATGCCATCCAGGACGGCACCGCGCCCGACGACGAGATGTCCGACTGGTACGCCGCCGCCGCGCCCGTGTTTGCGGCGCACGACGCTGAGCTCTGGGCCGTCAACGAGGCCTTCCCGCGCGAGGAGCGCACCGCCGACGTCAATCGCGCCGTCCCGTGGGAGCGTCTGCAGCGCCGCATGCACATCACGAGCGATTATGTCAAGCGGCACGCCGTGTTCGACTATCCTCATTATATGAGTCCTCGGTCGCCGGTGGCCGGGGCGGCGGCGCTCAATGCTGCCTATCGTAGGTGGCTACGGAACCGCGCACCAAGCTTGGCCTAGACCATACAACGATCGTGCCACGCAAAAACCGGGCTCGATGGAGTCCATCGAGCCCGGTTCCTCTAGCTATGCAGTTGTTCGGTCTTGACGGCACTCAGGCTATGCGTAGGCTCGGCCTAGCCGATACCTTCCCTCAACGCAAGGCCCTGCCGTCGTGGCGATGGTCTCGTGATCCTACCAGCGTCGGCCGCGGTCGGAGCGCTCGCGAGGCGGGTTAGCCTCGGCGACCTTCAGGTTGCGACCATCGAGCGGCTTGCCATCCAGCTCCGCAATAGCGGTGGTGGCGTCAGCCTCGCTCTCCATGGTTACAAACCCAAAGCCGCGCGCGCGACCGGTCTCGCGGTCGGTGATGACGGCGGCCTCGGCCACCGGGCCGATCGCCTCAAAGTGACGGCGCAGGCCGTCCTCGGTCGTTCCGTAGGACAGGTTGCCTACATAGAGCTTTTTCGCCATCGATTCTCTTCCTTATATTCGAGTCTGTTCGTTCGGCCAGGGCACTCAGACCCACCTAGGTAGCGCGCTGTTGAGGGCGCTAGCGGCGCATTCACGGTTTCGCTGCATGAGGGTCCTACGTGGCCCAGGTCCTAGGAATCAATGCTCTTGGAAGAGGATCGAGGATCAGGAACCGGTTCTCGTCAGGCCTTCTCAGTGCGCCGTGGCCTCCATTCGTAACGGCGAGAGTATGCGACGGATGGCCCGGATTGTCAAATCCGGCGGCGAGGAGTTGAGCCTATCCACAGATAGCGCAGAGGCAGTCTCGGAAGGCTAGCCAGGTACCTACTCGTCCGCGTCGGCCTGCAGAATCTCTGCACCGGCTCGCTCTGAGCTCCACCACAGGCGCACGGCCAGCGCAGCCAGCAACGTCGTGATGGGCACCGTCGCCACCAGACCGGCGCTGGTCGCCAGCATGCGCACGATCTCCTCGGCAACAGGCTCAAGGCTGAGGGCATAGAGTGGCGAAACAGCCTGGTCCGACATGAGGAGGAGAAAGGGCAACGCGGCACCCGCATAGACCAGCACCAGCGTGTTGACCATGGATGCGATGTGGTCTTGCCCCACACGCATGGCCCTCACATAGAGCTGCCGCCAGGAGAGCTCGGGGTTGGCGTGGTAGAGCTGCTCCACTACGGCCGACTGCGCCACGGTGATGTCATCCAAGACGCCCAGCATGCTCACGATTAGGCCAGCCAGGAGCAAGCCGCGCACGTCGGTGACGTCGGTGCCTAGGGTGCGCAGGAGGCCCACCTCCTCCGAGGCGTACCCGCTAAGCTGGGCCACGTCCACTGCCACCACCGACAGAGCGCCCGTTATCCCCAGGCCAACCAGCGATCCGAGCAGGGCGACCGTCGTCTTGCGGTTCAGGCCGTGCGCCAGGTAGTAGCTCACGGGAAGCGTCAGCGCGGCGCCCATCAAAGCGCTAGAGACCGGCTCTTCCCCCGCCGCCAGCCTCGGCAGGACCAGCACAAAGATCACCAAGAAGGAAAACGCCATGCCGACCAGAGACAAGGCGCCACGCTGGCGCGCCACCAGCACAACGATGACAATGAGGCCCAGCGCTAGGAAGGCCAGCCGAGGCCAGCGCACATACCCCACCACAAAGTACGCCGGGGCCTCGCCCTCGATGACCGTCTCAGTGACATACACCAGATCGCCCTCTTGGTAGGGTACCTGCCCGGCGTATGTCTCGATGTGATGCTCGACCAGTAGCACCTCACCGGTGCGCTCTCCCGACCGCACGATGAGCTCTAGCTGCTGGATCAGACGCGTGTGCCCCATGACTTCGATCTCGCGCTCGTCGGCCACATAGCCCACGACGGCCACAAGGGTGTCCTCACGCGTCCCCTGTGTCACGTCGTCCGTGTCGGCTTGGACCGCTGCAGCCAACAGCAGCATGGCCAAGGCCGCGAGTATCCAGCGCATCCACACCACGCGCATATCCGACATTCCTTCCCGATTCATCTACAACGCCGCGGTCACTCGCGCGCCTGTATCAAGGTGATGCGCGCAGCCAAAGAGCACTTGGGACAACAGAGCGGGCGCCAGGCCTTACGCGGCCATCAAGAAAACGCCAGGCATGGGCACCTGGCGCCAGCGCGATACCCGCTCGAGGCCTTTCCGAGCTCCCTACTCCTCCAGCGCCTCCGAGCAAGCCTTGCAAAGCCCCGCGATCGTCAGCTTCTCGGGAATGACGGTAAAGCCGTGAGCGGCCTGGAGCGCCGCCAGAAGTGGCTGGACCTCGTTGAGAGGGATCCCCTCCACGGCCCCGCAACGATGGCAGACTAGATGGACGTGAGGACCGTGCAACCCCAACAGCTCGTAGCGCCGATGGCCGTCGTCGCCCTCGATGACCGCGACAAATCCAAACTGCACCAGAAGATCCAGCGTACGGTACACGGTGGAGATGTCCACGGCAGAGGCGCTCTTCTGCACCAGGTGATGGACCTCCTCCGCAGTCACCAAGCCTTCCACCTCGTGCAGAGCTGCGAGCACCATCTCACGCTGGGGCGTTATCCGCAGGCCGGCCTCGTGCAGACGCTTCAGGAACTCGGTCTCGCAAGCCATGGGCACCTCATAGATCCACCGCGTGCCTGTCACCATAGCACAGCAAGAGCCCCACGTCCAGTGGAGACGTGGGGCAGAGGTAGACTCGACAGAATCTTTGACTAGGAAGCGCAGAACCCCGCTACAGCTTTTGCAAAGGCATGCGTATTGAGCGGCTTGAGCATAAAGGCCATGCGGCTATCGTTGCCCACCAGCGCCATCAGCTCGGCGTCGGGAGGCGCAGCCGATATGAGCAGAATGCCAAGCTCAGGGTACCGCATCCTGAGCCTTCGCGCCAGGGAAGTGCCATGCTCGCCTGGCATATGCACATCCGAGACAACAACACCTAGTGCACCCTCTCGGGCGGACACGATGGCGTCAGCCTCGTGAGCGTTGCCCGCTCCCAACACATCGTAGCCAAAGCGCGAGAGGATCCGACGGGCGAGCATCCTCATATCCGGATGGTCGTCCACGACGAGAACCGTTCGATTCTCGCGCGCTAGGATCTCGGTATCGATCAGGCACGTTGCGTCCACAGTCAACCGACCTCCCGATGCCATGCCGCACTGGCAGCTATCGCAAATTAGACTACCCGCCGCCTTGGGCGACGCCGCTGCATCGGGGCGCGAGAACCGACGGGCTATACCAACGAGAGAATAGTACAGGCCGCTCTACCGGTCAAGGCCCTTCCCCCCAATTCTGCGA
>CAYOBT010000206.1:0-5243 GCA_964402205.1 uncultured Anaerolineales bacterium | reverse complement strand
GCGACCGCATGGAGGCTTTGCGCGCTGCGTATGCGGCATGCGGCGGCGAGTGAGAACGTCTGGCACTAGGGTCCCGCCAACCCTGTAAGGCGTAGCACTCAAGCTAGGCCTTGCAGTGGTTCTCTGGGGGCATCGCCGTGGCGCCTAGTCGATGGCGTCTAGCAGCACCAGTTCAGATCGTAGGGCGCCCGGTACGCGAACCAGCAATCCCTGGTTGGCGAGCTGGGCGCCTGTCATGTCAAAGATCTGCCGGTGCCCGTTGGATCGCGGCGTATCGTACGTCACGCGGTAGGTGCGCCCGAGATCCAACCCGCGAGGTCGCAGCAAGTAGGCGTCGCTGGGTGCTGCCTCCAGCCGAAAGACCCCAACGTGCGCGCTCGCACCATCCGCGGCTGCGCACTCGAGCACGCACCACGTGCCAGGCGCCGTCTGACGCTGGATGGGGGTGTGGTGGATCAGGCGACAGGTGTCGAGCATGGGGCGCACGCGCTCCTTGTAGAGCTGAATGGCGTGTCTCCAGCGCCGCCATCCATACTGCTGGATCTCGCCAAGCGAGGGCATAACACCGCTAGCGCAAAAGTGGCCGAACAGGGCGATCCGCGTCACGAAATCGGTGTCCGCTTGGCCATCGGAGATGGCGCCCAGGATGGTCTCGTGCATCTCGGGTGGAAGGGCCAGCGTCATGCCGTTGATCACGCGCAATGTCATCGGTGGCGACCACTTGTCGGTGACCTGGGTCCAGTGGAACCGCGCCATGATGCCCAGGTCCATGCGGCCCCCGCCAGAGGAGCAGTTTTCCAGCAGCAGGTCTGGGTAGCGCGAGCGGACGGCGTCAAAGACGCGGTAGAGCGCATCATAGTGCCGCCAGAGGACATTCTCGCTCAGTCCGCTGCGCACGGCGTCGCCACCTTCACCGATGTTGATGTTATAGTCCAGGCGGAAGCAATCCAAGTGATAGCGATCGATGAGAGCGCAGATCGTGTCCAGCAGGTACGCTTCCGCCGCTGGCTTGGAGAGATCCAGGTTGGGGATTGCTTGGTCGGCGCGATGCATCTGCCATTCGGGATGAACGGCGCGCGTCTCGCTGGCTAGCCCCAAGCGCTCCGCCTCCACCCAAAGGCCCGCCAGCATGCCGCGATCGTGCACGCGGTCCAAGGCGGCCCTGACGCCATGGGTGAGCAGGGGGTTCTCGTGATCCCAGTCGCCCACGGCGTTGCCCCAGTTGTCCGAGACGTCGCCGAACCAGCCCGCATCCAGCATGAACAGCTCAAAGCCGGCCTCTGCGGCTAGGTCGATCTCCTCATAGAGCTGGTGCTCAGTCACCTGTGCGTTGCGGGTCCAGCCGGTATGGTTGATCTCCACACGGTGGGCGCGATCCTCGGGCTGCGGCAGCTTGACGCTGCGGCGGATGTGCGTATGCCAATGCTCGGCACAGACCTGGAGATCGCCCTGGACCCAACCGATGTGGACCGACGGCGTATCGCAGGACTCGCCTGGCGCCAGTACGCGGAGAGGGGCTGGCCCCGCCATGGAGATCTCCGCAAAGAGGCGGACGTCCCACCCCTCGCTGGGTGGCCAGGGCATGGCCTCGTACGTGTTGGCAAACGCGATGCGCCAGTTGCCCGACCAGGCCAGCTCGCCAATGCATGCGCTGCCAGTCGCCTCGTTCCGCACGACGAACCACGGTAGTCCCCATCCGGAGCGCCCGTGGTGGCAGGCATAGGCGTACTCGCTGCCAGACGGAAGCGGCACCCAGTCAAAGGAGCCCTCGGCGCCGGCGGAGCTTTCCGTGTAGCGGCCTAGGACGAATGGGCCGTTTGGAAGCGTGCGCGGCTCGATGGCAGTCCAGGGGTGACCGATGGCATCCCAGAGCTGGCCGCTCCATGGCGATACGTCAGAGATGGCGGCGGGGGCGTCGCCGCTGTTGGTGACCGTCAGCCACCGTTCTATGAAGGGCGTCCCATCGATGCGGGTGTGCACGGTCACACGGATGGGGCGCAGCTTGTGTTGCAGGTGCACGGATAGCATACGCCGACCGCGCTCATCGTCGGGCGACTCGTCATGGCCAAGCCAGGACCAACGATCGCCCAAGAGCTGTCCATCCACGACGAGCCGGAACGCACGCTGCCGTGACTGTCTCGCAACGGGCGAGCCGGGATGTGGTTGCTCCGACGACCCAAGTTCCCGCCAGACAGTCTCGCGAGGCTTGGGCCGAGCCATGGCGGACGTGCAGGCTACCAGGTATTCGCCGCCGATGAGAGCTTCCTGGTAGGCTAGCGCACCGGTATCGACTCGTACCACGGGAAAGGGAGGTACCTGCGTGGCAGTCGTGGGAGGGGCGTCGTGGGTTACCTGGATGCGCATCTGTGCCTCCTGCTCTGGCGATGGCTCGCCAGCATGATACCTGCGGTGAGCTGGGACACAAGCTCTCCCGCGCACGTCCTTGTGCCGCGGGAGAGCGAGGAGAGGAGGAAGGTGATATCTGCTGTTAGGCTAGTGGAGGGGTAGGTATCGCTCCCGTTCCCAGGCTGTCACCTGCAGGCGGTACGCGTCCCACTCTTGGCGGCGGGCATCGAGGAAGCGTTCGGCGATGTGCGGCCCCAGCGCGTCCAGGATCACGGCGTCGTCCTCAAGCGCTTCCACGGCCTCGATCAGCGAACCGGGCAACGTCTCGAGGCCTTCGCGGGCCCAGGCACTCTCAAAGAGGTTCTCTTCGGTGGGGTCCGGGGCCTCGATGTCGTTTACGATGCCATCTAGCCCCGCCTTGAGCATGACGGCGAATGCCAGATACGGGTTGCAGCTCGGGTCGGGGCAGCGCAGCTCGATGCGGGCGCCCGCGGGCGAGATGGTCCGTGGGACTCGGATGAGCGCCGATCGATTGATGCGCGCCCAGCTCACATAGACGGGCGCCTCATAGCCGGGGACCAATCGCTTGTACGAGTTCACCGTCGGTGCGAGCACGGCCGCCATGGCGCGCGCGTGCTTGAGCTGACCCGCGATGAACCGCTTGGCCAGGTCGGAGAGATAGTACGGCCCCGTGCTGGATGCGAACAAGTTCTCGCCTGTATCAGTCGCCGCCAGGCTCTGGTGCGTGTGCATACCCGAGCCGTTGACACCCGCGATGGGCTTGGGCATAAAGGTGGCATAGAGACCCTGCATCGCTGCGATGGCCTTGAGCACGTACTTGAACGTCACCGAGTGGTCGGCGCTGCGAAGAGCGCTGCCGTATCGGAAATCGATCTCGTGCTGGCCGGGTGCCACCTCATGGTGGCCCGCCTCGACTTCGATGCCAAAGGCCTCCAGCGCCGTGATCATGTCCTGGCGGACGACGGCCCCGCGATCGGCGGTGGCATCAAAGTAGCCGGCCTCGTCATGGCGTAGGCTAACATCAGGCCGCCCGTACTCGTCCGTGCCCAAGAGGAAGAACTCCAGCTCGGGGCCGGTGCGATAGGCATAGCCTAGCTCTTCAGCTTCTGCCATGACACGCATCAGCGCTGCTCGTGGCGCGCCGCCGAATGGCTCGCCGTCGGGTGTATGCACGTTGCAGATGATCCTGGCGGTGGTGTGGGCTTCGTTGCGCCAGGGGATGATGGCCCACGTGTCCAGATCGGGGACTAGGTACATGTCGCTCTCGCTGATGCGCGCGAACCCCTCGATGGACGAGCCGTCGAACCAGACGCCATCGTCCAGCGCCCCCTCGAGCTGGCTCACCGGCACGGTGATGCTCTTGACCATGCCCGCAAGGTCAGTGAACTGTAGGTTCACAAACCGCACACCGGCCTCGGATGCCGAAGCAAGGATGCTCTCTTTGCTGTATCCCATGATTCCTCCTACACAGATGCCATCCACCACAACGCCGCGGTACACATCGGTACCGCGGCTACCCAGCCGTATGCCACCCTTGGCGATGCCGTGTCGTCGACAAAGTGCCTGCTTTGGCTTCCCCGCGTCGTCGGTGACCAACCGAGCTAGGTTCGTCGCTCACCAAGTCTGGCATAGGATAGCAGCATGCTGGCGGTTGTGCATGAGGCGATGGCGCCACATCTAAGGCGGGAGGATTGTGCAGGTTGCACAGCGAAGGATTAGCTGGGCCTCAGGGCATGTAGCTTGAGGGCTAGGTGGAGCGCGAGCCGAGTCTCGGGATCATCGAGGTCAGCGTTAAGGACCTCGGCGATGCGCTCCAGTCGATTGGCGAGGGTGTTGCGATGGACGAACAGAGCCTGCGCGGCTCGCGTGTTGCTGCCGTGCTCGCGTAGATAAGCCTCGATGGTGCGAACCAGGTCCGCATCGTGCTGGCGATCGTAGCGAATCAAAGGGCCGATAGTCTCTTCCACGAATCGAGTTACCTCGGCCTGTCCGTCGAAGGCAGCCAGCAGGCGGTAGAGGCCAAGCTCCTCATGAAAGTAAGGGCTCTCCAAGCTGCCGCTGCGGTAGCCTAGGACGAGGGCATCCAGAGCTTGTTGCGTAGCATCGCGCAGGCCGCGCAAGTCACCAGGGGTGACGCGGCTGACGCCCACATGACAGGCGGGCTCTTTGCTCTCTGTGGCCACGGCAACAGAGAGCCAGTAGCGCAGGCGCTGACCCAGGCCGTGGTCTTGCAGCGCTAGGAGCGCGATAGTGGCGTTGCGATAGGTCGTGAGCAGAACGGTGGCCCCATCGCGCTCGGCGGCCCGCTGAAGCGAGGTCGCGACTTGGAGCGTCGCTGCCGATGGACTCCCGTGATCGTACGTGAGGGGCAGTGCCGTCGTCACAGCGACGGCAGCCTGCGATTGAACCGTGGCCACCCTGTACCCCTGACGGGCGAGACGCGATAGCAGAGGATCGTCCGCGCTCGTGGTATCTAGCAGGTCCTCGATGATCTCCGCGCTGAGGCGCTCTTCGGTCTCGCGGCGCACGTGACGCTGAAGCAGCTCACCGGCCGATAGCTCGCCCGCTTGCTCGGCATAGATGCGGGCCAGCGTCTCCGCAGTCTGGTAGCCAGAGAGCTCGAGCCTGCCGAGTCTGCGGCCTGCTAGCCTGATGGGGATCGCGATGGCGGGGATGGATGCAGTCTCCTCGCCTACCGTGACGCGGGGGTGCGTCGCGGAGGCTACCCTGTCGCCTCTGGCGTCATGGATGACCACGTGGGCACGCGTGAGGGCGGCCAGTTTTTCCGTGAGCGCCTCTAGATCGCCGCGGCCAAGGGCACTCTCCAGGGCGTGGCGTGCCTCGATCTCGCGTCGCGCCATCTGGCCCTCATAGTC
>CAYOBT010000205.1:0-5252 GCA_964402205.1 uncultured Anaerolineales bacterium | reverse complement strand
ACCCCACCATTGCAGGAATGCCGAGTTCATGATGTCGAACGGCACGCCCAACAACGACCAGTAGCGCCCAAAGTAGCTCCCGTTGAAGGCCTGGTCATCGGGATAGATGTCCGCCACCAGGTTGCCGACGCCCTCGGGGACGGGCTCGGGCATGCGCGGCGCGTAGGCCCAGTTGAACGAGACCACCATCTCGGGCTTGACCTCGTGGATGACGTCGCACATACGTTGACGGAGCTCACGATAGCGCGTCAGCAGCCAGGCGACATAGGGCTTGGCGGCTGCGTCATCATAGGATGTCGGGATGGGCGCGCCGCCGCTGGCCTCGGCCCAGGCGGTCTGGCAGGCGTCGCAGTAGCAAGGCGCATGGCCATAGGTGCCGTCAAAGAACAGCGCGTCGAGATCGTACAGGCGCACGGCCTCGGCGATATGCGGCAACATCCACTCGTCGGTGAGAGGCCCCAACATGCAGATGGACTTTTCGTCGGCCTCGCCCTCGGCATTGACGCGGCGCCACTCGGGGTGGTCCCGCGCGATGGGCTCGCTGTTGAAGGTATGATAGTAGCCGATGGCCTTCAGGCCGCGCGCGTGAAGAGCATCGATCTGCTCTTGGACCATGTCCAGGCCCTCGGGCAGACTGGGATGCACATAGCGGATCTCGCCCTTGCGGTAGAAGGAATACCCGTACCCGCCTTTGATAAAGACAGAGACCGCCTCGGCGCCGGCGTCCTTGAGGCGGTCGGCCCAACCCTCAGCGTCGAACTCCGAGGCCAGACCCGTGGTCGCGCCGGGGCTGTGAAAATCGAAAAAGAGCTTGCGGAAACTGTTGTCGTACCAAGACATAAAAGTCCCTCCCTCGTTGCGGATCCATGCGGGCCGACGTGCAGACGTGATGGCACCTTGCTGGCGCCAGAGACGACATCAGGCAAAGGGGCGAGCACCGCCCGCAACCCACTCTGCAAACCTATCTCCCACCACTATGGTGGGAGATAGGCTCCCGGTCGCTGCGCCCCCCTCTCCCGCGCCTATCGCGGGGGAGGGGCTGGGGGTGGTCCCGTCTCCACCGCGCCCCCCGCTCGCCACGCCTAACCTCCTACAACTCGCCGGCCACCCAGGCGACACCGCGCCGCACGAGCTCCTGGAAGCTGGGGTCGTCCAACGCACGGGTGTCATGGCCCAAGGCGTTGCTGTACACGCGTCCCTTGCCCCACATCTTGGTATGGATGATGGGATGCCCCTCGGCGCGCGCCAGGATGTGCCACTGGGTCAGGTCGCCCTCGACGATATAGAGCTCGTCCTCGATGGCGAAATCGTCCATGTCCGCGGTGATGGGGTGCGTCTCCACCTCACGGGCCGTGCCGATGTTCACGGTGAATTGCTTGAACTCGTCGTGGACGATGAACTTGCCGCCGATCATCTCCAGATAGCGCGGCTGATTCCAGAACGTCGCCGTCGCGCCGTGGATGCCCACAAACCCCAGTCCGCCCTCGACAGCCGAGAGCAGCGCGTCGGTCTGCTCGTCGGTGGGCTCCAGGAACGTGGTAAAGTTCACGACTGCGTGGTAATCGGCCAGGTTGTCGGCGTTCAGATCGGTGAGATCATCGCTCATGGTGACGTCGAACGCCCCATCGAGCAGGCCATACATCGCGGCGCGGGTTTCGGGCGTGTCATGATAGTCGGGGCCGCCAACGAGTAGCAAGACTTTCGTTGCCATGGGACTCCTTTGCGATGTGATTCCGCGCTAGCCCAGCTCTTGCGGGAGGAAGGCGACCTTCATCGCCTCGTGGTCCGCAATCATCCGCAGGGCCTCGTCGTATTCGGTCAGGGACATGGTGTGGCTGATGGTCACGCTGAGGTCCAGGCTACCATTCCGGACCCGCCGCGCCGCATAGGGGCCCGAGAGCTCGTCGCGGTCCGGCGTGCCGAACACCTTGAGGCCCATGTGGTGCCCCACGGCCCAGCCCTCGTAGCTATAGGGCTCACGCTGGACGGCAAAAAGCGAGACGATCTCGGTGGTGTGATCCATCAGGTACTGGACGGCGGGCCGATAGCCCGCGCAGGCCAGGCTCACCTCGATGGCACCGGTCTGACGAGCATAGGGGAGCTCGTCGCCCGAATCGCCGTCGGGGTCCACCACGCGATCCACAACTCCCAGGGATAGCGCATACTCGGCGCGCTGAGCGTCCACCTCGATGCCGACGACCTCCTCGGCGCCCTCGGCGCGGAGCATCTGCGCGGCGATCAGGCCGGCGGGTCCCAGGCCACTGACGCCGGCGCGGCGCCCTTCGATGGCATTGTACTGGCGCAGCTCTACGACGTTAGCAGCGACGCAGCTTGCCATTTCCATAGGGGCCAACTTGAGCGGGTCCATGTCATTGGGCACGCGCAGCAGGATGCTCTCGGGGCAGACCAGGTATTGGCTATAGCCGGCGGGATAGCAGGCGCCGGTGCCGAGGCCCCCGGGCCGGCACACCCAATCCCCCAGGGCCAGCTCGGTGACGCCGGAACCCAGCTCGACGACCTCGCCCACCCACTCGTGGCCAGGAAAGCCGGCAGGTTGCGGGAACGTCACGGGCGTCATGGGGTCGAGCATGGGTCGCCCGGTAAAGATGTGCAAGTCGTATTGGTTGCAGGTGACGATGGCCAGGTTCTTCACCAGGACCTGGCCCGGCTCTAGATCCGGCAAGGGCAGCTCGACGATCTCGGACCGCTCCTTGGCGACGATCTGGAGCGTCTTGGTGGCGGACGGTCTTGCCATAGGTGGCCTCCTACGTGTGTGACGCGACAGGACGACAAGAGGCTCGAAGCGCTCCGGTCACATCTTGATAGCGCCAGAGGTCAAGCCACGGATAAAGGCCCGGCTGCTAAAGGTGAACAAGATGAGCAGCGGCAGGCCCGCGAGAACATACCCGGCATACTGGGCGCCTGGATCACGCTGGGTGATCAGCTCACCCAAGCGCAGCACGCCGAGGATGGCGGGATAGCGCGTGGGGTCGGAGAGCACCATGATGGGCCAGATGAATTCGCTATACACGCCGTTGATCTGCAGGACGATCAGCGTGGTCAAGATAGGCATGGCCAAGGGCAACGCGATGGTGCGAAGCATGCGGCCCTCGCTCGCGCCGTCCAGACGGCCCGCCTCGAACATTTCCTCCGGGATGGAAGCAAAGAAGGTCCGTAACACAATGATCTGGAACGCCTGCGCGCCCGCCGCCATGGGAAGCCAGACGCCGGGGTAGGTGTTGTTGAGCTTCAGGTTGACCACCACGACAAAGCGCGGGATCAGGGTAAGCACGCCCGGGATCATCATAAGCCCCAGGATCGCGATGAAAAAGAACTCGCGGCCTGGAAAGGGATACCGGGCCAGCGCAAAAGCCGAAAAGGTGCTGCACACGATGCTAACCGTGACCGTCCCCAGAACGAACACGCCGCTGTTGACCATATAGGGCCCCATGACGCGGGACGCCTTGACATAGTTCACCCAGCGGAAAGGCAGTGTGGGCAGCCACATCGAGTCGGCCATCTGCTGCTCGCTCTTGAGCGAGAGCTGCAACAACATCAGAACTGGGACAAACGTGAGAAACCCGAGAATGCCTAGGATGATGCTCAGCACGACATCACCATGGATGCGAACCCGCCGTCGCCTTGGGACGCTCTTGGGTTTGGACGGACTGACTTGGGTCACTGTCATAGCATCCTCCCCTAGTGCGCCTCGTATTCGATATCGGTGCGGATGGCGGCTCGGTTGATGAGCGTGAGCGCAAAGATGAGTATAAAGAGGATCACGCCGATGGCGCTAGCCACGCCATAGCGCCCCTCGTTCATGGCAGCCTTGTACATCGACCACGCTGGCACTGTAGTGGATCCAGCTGGCCCTCCTCGCGTGACGAGCAACTGCCAGCCAAAGTTCTGGAAGGAGCCGATGACGTTGAGGATGACAATGAGTCGGATCTGCGGGACGATCAGGGGCAGCTCCATAGCGAAAAAGCGCCGCACGGTGCCGGCGCCGTCCATGATGGCCGCCTCGATGATCTCCAGCGGGATGGCGAGAAAGCCTGCCAAGTAGATGAGCAAGCCCACGCCATCGATCCACGGGAACCCCATAAAGATGAGTGAGAACAGGGCCGTATCCGGGCTGTTCAGCCAGGCCAGGCGCTTCATGCCGAGGCCAACGAGGATCTCATTGAACAGGCCAACGTTGGGCTCGTAGAGCTGCCGCCATACCAGGATGCCCACGAGGCCAGGGACCACAATGGGCAGAACAAAGAGCAAGCGGAAAAAGTAGGCCGTCTTTTCGCTCTTGACGCGGTAGAGCAAGGCCGCCCCCAGCAGAGGAAAGACGGACGAGCGAAAGATCTGCCAGGCGGCCAGGATGAACATGTTGCGGAAGCCCTTTTCAAAGACCTCTGCCGATTCAAAGATGTAGCGGTAGTTCTTGATGCCCACCCACTGGGGAGGCCGGAAGCCGTCCCAGTTGGTGAAGGAATGGTAGAAAGCAGAAAAGGCCGGGTAATAGGCAAAGGTAAGGAGCAGGACAAAGGTGCCGGACATCATGGCATAGCAGTACCAGTAGCGGCGCACGTTCCGGACGAGTTCCGACCACCGGCTGTGCTCGTGGACGATCGCTTGCCCCTCTCGGGTAGCATCCATGGGCTGTTTACCTCTCTAGCGGTCACGGTCCGGCAGCAAGCTGCCGGACCGTGTATCGCGACGTTGATCAAGGCCTCGCTATCACTCGAGGGTCCAGTCGGGGTTGGTCTCGAGGACCTTTTCGACCTCATCCTCAAGCTTTTCCTTGGCCAGATCGAGGAACTGCTGGTCGGACATTTCACTGGGCAGGTACTGCTGCCAAAGATCGTACTCGGCGTTTAGGCCGCTGCTCGACAGCGTCTGCCAGCTCTGGTACGGAACGGCGCGATCGTATGGCTCGTAGAACGGCGCCAGCTCCGGCAGGCCTTCGGCATCCTTGGTGAGGGGCACGAGGCCGGTCTCCTTGCAGATCATACCGACGTTCTCGGGCACGCTCGAGTACATCAGCCAGTCCATGACGACATCGACCTTGCCCGGGTTCGTCTCGGCCAGGTAGCCGGGCACGTGGTATTGCATGGCACCCCAGGCGCCCTGGATGCGGACGACCTTCTCGGGGGCATCGGGCCAGATGTCCTTGGTGATGATGGGGAAGGCGAGCCAGCTAAAGCCATGCGGCGGAGGATCGTTCTTGAGCTGACTGACGGCCCAGTTGCCCTCCATGTACA
>CAYOBT010000204.1:0-5263 GCA_964402205.1 uncultured Anaerolineales bacterium | reverse complement strand
ATCATATGCTGCCATCTCAACAGGTTGCAGGGGACAAGGTCTACCGACTCTTGGCCCTGCGCCGGCAAGGCAAAGCGTTGCCAGGACCTGGCCACATCGTAGGGGTGGCGAACCGTGATCACATAGACTGCGTCACCCCAGATGGGCGTCCAGAACGGGAGAAAGTGGCACAACGCGGGGTCCTTCCAGACCCAGGGGCGCCCCGCGTAATCCATCTCGGCGACTAGGTTGGCGGCTTTGCCCCTGATCTCGGGCGCCCGGAGCTTGGCGGCGATGTGCTCCTCAAAGCCTGCATCCCACCACGAGTGGCCCGAATCCAGATCGCCGACCTCAACGAGCAAGTCCCATAGAGGCTTCCACTCCCATTGCCCCTGCGGGCTGTGCTCGCTGGGGCCAGTGAGCTGATCTGGCTCGCCGGCGTAGGCTCCCCAGCGATGCACCATCTCGGTGACGACCGAAGTCCCGCTCCGTTCGGCACCCAGCACGATGATCCGGGTTGGCGTGCCCTGACGGGCGTCATCCATGGCGCTCTCCAGCAGAGCCGAGCTGAAAGAGGGGCAGTTCGGCAGGATGCACCATCCGATCACCTAGATGGGTGGGCTGGTAGCGCTCTATGGCATCTCGGCATAGGCGGAGAGTGGCCCATAGGCTACGCCTACCATGGTGGGGCCCGTGTGCGCGCCGAGCACCATCGAGATCGGGCCCACAGGCAGCCAGGTGCAGTCAAAACGCTGATCCACCAGATGGCGCAGCTCTTCGGCGCCCTCAGGGTTAGCGGCGTGCAGCACCTGGGCCCTCAGCAGGCTTCCTGGCGCGTGTTGCTGGCTGATCAGGTCCACGAGCCCGCGCAACGCCTTGGCAAAGCTACGCACCTGTCCTCGCTGCTCATAGGTGCCCCCCACCTTTTCCACGCCGATCATTGGCTTCAGGTTGAGGAGCGAAGCGATGAGCCCCTTCATGTGACTGATACGCCCGCCGTGGATCAGGTAGCGTAGCTCTGCCAGCGTGTAGAGGCTATCGGTTGCGTGACCGATCCGCTCGATGAGATCTAGAATGCGCTTGATGGGCCAGCCTGCGTTGCGGGCGCGGGCAGCGGCCTCGACTTGCCAGCCTGCTCCTGCCGAAAGCGTGTGGGTGTCAACATGGGTGACGCGGGCCTCAGGGACCTGCCTGGCGGCAGCTTGCGCGGCACTGAGCGTTCCGCTAAGCCCCGAACTCATGTGGATGGAGAGGATCTCTGGATCGGTGGCGGCGAGCTGACGGTAGAGGCTAGCAAACTCGCCTGGCGACGGCTGCGACGTCGTGGGCAACGTCTCGGTCGCGGCGAGAAGCCGATAGAACGTGGGAGCGTCAATGTCCACGCCTTCGCGGTAGGTCTCGCCCTCGAGGGTCACGTTCAGCGGCACCACATGGATGTGCAGAGATGCCATCTCTTCGGCAGTCAGCAGAGGCTGAGCGCCGCTATCGGTAACGATCTGCATCGGGATTCTCCTGTAGCAGGCCGCCCCTGTCCTTTGCGTGATTGCTGCGGATCATGGGACGACAGATACTGATAGTGTACCATGGGCAGGGCGAGAGCTCAACGCGACGTTGTGGCTGCGCCAAAGGATGGACACGTGGTGTTGGGCGAGACCAGGAGTTGCCGATGCCGTCGATCTGCCGCCCTAGTGAGACCACCGGAGCCTAGCGGGCGTCCATCGCTGTCGAAGCTCGGCCATTGCCTGGCTTTCTGGCCTACCAGGTACAACTCACGTCTTGGGCTGGTGGCAGAGCTCCTCCAACGTGCGGCAGATGGCCCCCCATGTTGTCGAGCGGCCCCGCTGGCTATCGAGATAGCGCATCCCTTGACATTGGACGATGCACGCACCGAGGGCGTCTGCAACGTTGCTGGTATCGCCTTGGGCGAGCAGGCCAGCTGCCCTTGCGGATACAGCCCAAATGTACATACTGCGAGTGTGAGCCCGGTTGGATGCCGAACGATGGACCGGCTTCTGGGCTGCCTCGCACCGAACAGTGGGGGCCGTTGCCTTTCCCACCGGACTCGGCTTGCTCTAGCGCGATCTCGGCGCACACAGGGGGTTCGGCCATGTCCCACCCGTCTCTTCCAGCAGTTCCCCACGGCGCGGTGTATTTTCGCAAGTCCAATCCGCCCCGCGAGGACTGGCAGCAGGACTATGCAACGGCGTCGGAAGACGGCATCAACGTCTTTCGCCACTGGTTCCTCTGGTCAGCCATCGAAGTGGCGCCGGATGTGTACGACTGGGCCGACTATGATCGGCAGCTCGACCTGGCGGCGGAGCACGGTCTGAAGACCATCATCGCAGAGATGATCACCGTCGCTCCCGAATGGGCCTACCGGCTCTATCCGCATGCCCGCTATGTGGATGCCCACGGCAGCGTGCGCAGTAGCCAGATGCACGGGAGCTGTGTGGTCGGCGGGGCGCCGGGGCTCTGCTTGGACAACGACGATCTGCGCGCGCACGCTGGGCGCTTTCTCCGCGCTCTAGTGCGACGCTATCGCGATCACCCTGGCCTAGGCGGCTATGACGTTTGGAACGAGTGCTTTGAGCTGCCCAATCTGTGCTACTGCGCGGGCACGGCGCGACGCTTTGCAGCGTGGCTGCAAGAACGCTATGGCAGCCTAGAGCGGCTCGCCGAGGCCTGGCACCGATACAGCCTGGCGTCGTGGGATGATGTGCTGCCCCCTCAACGGGGGGCTTATCCCGATTATCACGACTGGGTGACCTTTCGCGTGGAGAACGCGCACGCACATCTGCAGTGGCGCGTGGACCTAATCCGCAGCCTGGATGACGAGCATCCGATCACGGCCCACGGCATCGCGGGCGCCCTCGAACTCTATCCGACCATGGCCGTCGACGACTGGGGCGCTGCTTCACACGTCGATAGCTATGGCATGACGTGGGTGGCCTCCCGCAAGGGCGATGAGCCTTGGAAGCAGTGGCATGCCGTCGATCTGACCAGAGCAGCCAGTCGAGGCAAGCCCTTCTGGCATGCCGAAGCCCAGGGGGGACCGCTGTGGTTGCAGCCGCAGGTCACTGGGCGACCGCGCGATGACGGGCGCATCACGGTGCCTTCCGACATTCGGCTGTGGCAGATGGTGAGCTTTGCTGGCGGTGCCACGGGTATCCTGTATCCCCGCTGGCGCCCCCTGCTGGATGGACCGCTGTTTGGCGCGTTTGGCCCCTATGCCATGGACGGCGGGCGCACCGAACGCTCGCGCATGTCGGCCCGTATCGCGCGTTGGGCCAACGCTCTCGAACAGCAGTCGCTCTGGCGAGCCCGACCGGTCCCTGGCGATCTGGGCATCCTGTGGCTCCCCGAGGCGGAGACGCATTGCCATCTGCTCCTGGGGAGCGGGGAGGCCTACGCGCGTGCCATGACCGGCGCGTATCGGGCTTGCTTCGATCAGAACATCCAGGCCGATTGGGTGCATCCGGACGATATCGCCAGTTACCGGCTGCTCTATGTGCCGTGTCCCATCATGCTGTTGCCAGACACAGCGCGACGTCTGATCGACTGGGTGGCTCGGGGAGGCAGGTTGGTCCTGGAGGGCTGCCCCGGCTACTTTGGGACGGGCGGCCGAGTCGATACGCGCCAACCCGGGCAAGGACTGGCCCAGGCCTTCCAGGTTGAGCAGGAGGACGTCGAGTTCGCCCCAGATCTTGCCGAGGATGTGACCTTTGGCGTAGGTGATCTCAAGGGCATCCCTGGCGGGCTCTTTTGGCAGACCTATCGGTCCCATGGCGCGCGCATCGTGGGGAGATATGACGATGGGCGGGTGGCTGCTGTAGAGAGTAGCCATGGCGCCGGGTCGACGCGGCTCCTCGGCACCTTTCCGGGCTATGGGTATGCCCGAAACCCTACCCCTCAGGGCCGTGCCCTGTTTGCCGATCTGCTGGCGTGGGCCGGGATCGTCCCTCATCTACGCGTGAGCGATGACCGGCTGACGGCCCGCCTGCACCGCGACGACGGGCGCCTGATCCTGTGGGCGACAAACCCCACCCGCGACGTCGTTTCCGCAACCGTCACGCTCTCCGAGGACCCCTCGGTAGAGGCAGGGGTCACGCTGTACTGGGGAGATGCTATCCCGACGATCTCGGGACGAGAGATCCGCATCAGCGTGGGGGCTCGCGATGCCCTGGTGGCCGGCCTGAAGGTGGCGCGCTAGATAGGCTTGTCTGGCGTACGAAGGGGCGCGTACACCAGAACGATTCCCTGAAGAGCCACACCGCATCGAAGCCAGACCTCACTAGCCATTGAACCGCTTGCACAGCCCATAGAAACGGCTCAGGCCGTCGTCGCCCAGGTCTGCCAGCACCGCTTCCCAGGTCTCTGAGCGGATGCTGATGGCATCCAGCGTCTCCTGCCAGCGCTCCTCAAAGCGCGCGATCTCGGCGGTTGGAGGTCCTGCCGCGGCGTACCCCGCAAGCCTCTCTGCGATCTGCTTTCTGATGTGGTCCTTGTCGAAAGCCTCTGGCGTGATGCGCCCATTGTCCTCAGGATACAGTACGATGACCTGCGCCTCGAAGCCTTGCGTTACATCGGCTTGCAGCAGCGCGTGGATCAGACAGGCGGTGGTCCGCGAGACCTGGTTGTACCTCGGGGCGTTCCTGGTGCCGCGGCTGAGCGGGCTGTAGAGCTTGGCCTCGAACAGAGCGATGTACCGGCAGTCGTGGGCCAGCGCGATGCCCGCCTTGGTACCGGGCATCAGCCCGAAATGCCCTGCGAGACCATCCACATGCGTGTGCGTCTCGCCCTTGGGGTCGCCTCGCCAGCGTGGCTTGAAGGGCGTGGGAAGCATCCCCTCCGAGTAGATCGTTGCATCTGGCGGGAAGCGGGCATAGGGCGCCGTCGCGCGCTCAGAGACTGCTTTCCACCGCCGCAGCACTGAGCGCAGCAGCCAGCCCTCGTTGAAGATCAGCGTCTCGGCAAAGAGACACGCGGGCGGTCCAGCATTGAGCTGGCTTTCCTCATAGATGCGCAGCAGGTGGTGCCACATGGCAAGCTCCCTCTCGATGGCGCTCCCTTTAGGTCCTTTTCTTGAGCTTCTATTCCATCCTACCATATCGGCGCGTCACGCGCTGGCGAACGTGGGCCCAAGGCACTGGCGCTGACGATGGCCTTTGCTCGGACGATAGGGTATCCTGACCGCGCTACGGGGCTCGTGGCAAGCCAACGCCGTTGGCCACGGCCAAGGGCGCGCATCGATGAGGTCCGAGGAGGTACCAGATCGCATGGGAAG
>CAYOBT010000203.1:0-5264 GCA_964402205.1 uncultured Anaerolineales bacterium | reverse complement strand
CTGCAAATCGCCAGGATCTCGTGTCATGCGCGCCTACTCTCTACGCTTGCCCGCCCTCGCCGGCCCCGCTATACTCTCTTGTGATGCCATGCTGGTGCAGACGGACGCCACGCTGGCCACGAGCAAAGACTCAAGCAGCCGAGGAGCGCCACTGTGTACATTGACGCAGATTGCCACGTTAGCGCCGAGCCGCAGGGCATTGGGGTAGATGCCGAGACTGTCATCCAGCGCATGGACGCCGTAGGCGTAGATCGGGCGATCTGCTGGCCCATGCTGACCTACACGCGTCAGATCGCACCCGACAATGCCGCCATCGCAGAGGCGGCTCGAGCGCACCCCGATCGCATCATCCCCTTTGGCGGTGTGAATCCGCGCCTGGGGATCGCCAAGAGCCATGACGAGCTCTCGCGCTGCATCGAGGAGTACGGCATGCTGGGCATCAAGCTCAACGGCGCCCGCGACGAGTACTATATCGACGACCCAGAGCTGAGTTTGCCCTTTGTGGCGCGCATCGCCGAGGCCGGCCTCGTGCTCGCCCTCCACTGTGGCGCCAACGATTTCGAGCGCACGCATCCCTTCCGCATCGCTGCGATCTCGGACGCCTTTCCCGATCTGCGGATCCTTGTCATCCACATGGGCGGAGCCGGTGTCCCACACCTCCATGACGCCGTGATCTCCTTTGCTCAGGAGTATCCCAACTGGTACCTGGTAGACTCGGAAGCGGACTATCGCAAGGTCCTAACAGCGCTGGACGTCCTAGGCCCGGAGCGCATCTGCTATGGCAGCGACACCCCGTTCTGTCCCATGCGCTACGAGTGGGGCATAAGGCAAGTCGTCTACCAGGATCTCGAGGCCGATGCACGCGCCCAAGTGCTCGGAGGCAACGTGGCGCGGCTGCTCGAGCTGGATCAACACTAGCACCTGGAACGTACGGAGCGAGCATGCACCTGGCTGGAGACATCGGTGGCACCAAAACGGCCCTGGCGCTGTTTGACGAGACCCAAGGGCCTCATCGACCCGTCGCCCAAAGGACCTTGCCAAGTCGGGACTTCCCGAGCTTTGCCGATCTCGCACGGGCCTACCTGAGCGATGTAGAGAGGATGCCATCCCGTGCCACGCTCGGAGTTCCAGGCCCTGTGATCGAGGGTCACGTTACGGGGACGAACCTGCCATGGGACATGTCCGAGGCCGATCTTGCGCGCGACCTAGGCCTGGACCAAGTGCGTCTGGTCAACGATCTGTATGCGCTAGCGCAAGCAGTCCCAGCGCTCGAGCCTGACGATATCGTGACGCTCAACAGAGGCAATCCCAGATCTGGTGAGGCCATCGCGGTAGTAGCGCCTGGGACGGGTCTGGGAGCGGCCTACCTGGTCTGGAACGGTTCGCGCTATGAGCCGCAACCCTCGGAAGCCGGGCACTCGGACTGGGCGCCCAACTCAGCCCTCCAGGCTCGCCTGCTCACGCACCTGATGGACCGCTTTGGCCATGTCAGCAACGAACGCGTGTGTTCGGGCACAGGCCTGCCAGCCGTCTATGCGTTCCTGCGCGATATCGAGGGGCATGTGGAACCAGCAGGCCTGCGGGCCCGGCTTGATACCGCGGAGGATCCCACTCCCATCATCGTCACCGAGGCGCTTTCCGGCGAGGGGGCCATCCCCATCTGCAAGGCGACATTGGATCTGTTTGCCAAGGTTCTGGCCGCCGTCGCGGGCAATCTGGCACTAACCGTTCTCTCGCGCGGCGGCGTCTATCTGGGCGGCGGCATCCCACCCAAGATTCTGCCCGCGCTCCGCCAACCAGCGTTCTTTGAGGCGTTCTGCCGCAAAGGACGTCTCGACTATGTGATGCGCGAGATTCCCCTTCACGTCATTGTCCATCCCGCGGCGGGCCTCCTGGGCGCCGCAGCCGTCGGGCTGGAGGCAAGCTGACATCGATCCCTATGTCTAATACGGATATCCTACCGAACGGATCTCATCATCGCCGAGCATGGCCACACAAGGAGTAGATGAAATCATGACTATCCTTCACGACCTGCACGCTCTAGGCCAGTCCGTCTGGCTCGACTTTATCCGACGATCACTGATCGCGTCTGGAGAACTGCAAGAGCTGATGGACCAGGGCATCCGTGGCGTCACCTCCAATCCGTCTATCTTTAACAAGGCCATTGGGGGCAGCGAGGACTATGACGAGGATCTCAAGGCGATGCTCGCCGAGGATCCTTCCGTTGATCCCGTGACGCTTTACGAGGGCCTAGCGCTGAAGGACATCGCGGCCGCAGCCGATGTGCTGCGGCCCCTCTGGGACCAGAGCGATGCCGGTGACGGCTTTGTAAGTATCGAGGTCAACCCCAAGCTGGCACACGATGCCGATGGCACCGTGGAGGAAGCACGCCGTCTTTGGAACACGCTAAAGCGGCCCAACATCATGATCAAGGTGCCGGCCACTGACGAGGGCCTGCCAGCGATTCGCACGCTCATCGGTGAAGGCATCAACGTCAACGTCACGCTCATCTTTGGCCAAGGTAAGTATCGTCAGCAGGCAGAAGCTTACATCAACGGCCTTGAGGATCGCCTCGATCGCGGCGGCGATATCACCCAGCTGAACTCTGTAGCCTCGCTCTTTGTGAGTCGCCTGGACACCAAGGCCGATGCTGCCCTCGCTGCCATCGGCGAGGAAGAGCTGCAAGGCAAGATCGCCGTATCCAATGCCAAGATCGTGTACAGCCTCTTCGAGGTACTCTTTGCCGGCGGCCGGTGGGAGCGCATTGTCCGAGCTGGAGGTCGCGTCCAGCGCCCTCTCTGGGCCAGCACCAGCACCAAAAACCCGGCGTATCCCGATACCATGTACGTGGACCCGCTGGTTGGTCCTCACACCGTCAATACGATGCCGCCGCAGACCATCGAGGCCACCCTGGACCATGGGATCGCCAAGGTCGCCGTACGTGACGGCCTAGACGCAGCCCGCGCCAACCTAGCCCAACTGGCTCAGTGTGGCATAAGCCTACACGATCTCACCGACGAGCTACTCGATGAGGGCGTGGAAAAGTTCGACGATGCGTTCGACGAGCTACTCGAGGGTGTGGCTGCCAAGGCCGACTCGCTCCATGCATAGCCTGCTAACGGTAGGGAGGATCGCCCAGCTCTGAGAGAGGAGCCCATGGATCTGGAAGGTAGCGTCGCTCTCGTGACCGGAGCGGCCGTCCGCCTAGGTAAGGCCCTGGCGCTCGGCCTGGCGCAAGCGGGAGTTGACGTTGCCGTCCACTACAACCGATCCATCGCGCCTGCGCAGGAGACCGTATCCGAGATCCGATCCCTAGGTCGGCGCGCTGTCGCTGTACAGGCCGACCTAAGCGACTCGGTCGCCGTCCAGGGCCTCGTGTCGGCGGTGCAGGAGGCCCTTGGCAGCATCGACATCCTCGTCAATAGCGCGGCGATCTTTGAGCGAGGTACGCTCGAATCCACGACAGAGGAGCTTTGGGACCGCCATCTCGCTATCAACCTCAAGGCTCCTTTTCTCCTGTGCCAGTCCTTTGCTAGCCAGCTAGAGGCGGGTCGACGAGGACACATTGTCAACATCGCGGACTGGCGCGCCCTTCGGCCAGGGAAGGCCTACGTAGCCTATACCGCTGCCAAGGCTGGGCTTGTCGCGTTGACCAAGACCCTGGCACTAGGATTGGCACCGCAGATTCAGGTGAACGCCATCGCACCAGGGGCCATCCTACCGCCACCCGGCAAGTCCGACGACGCGTTGCAGCGACTGGTGCCCCGGATCCCGCTGGGCCACACCGGCGGCCCCGAGGACATTGTAGAGGCAGCTCTGTACCTATTGCGGTCCGACTTTGTTAGTGGCGAGGTGCTGAACGTGACAGGCGGCGAGCACTTGTAGCCCCAACCGAGCAAGGAAGAGGCTATGGGCGATCTCATCCTGGTGCGCGATCTGTTGCTCCGCACCATCATCGGTATCAACGAGGATGAACGGCACAACCTGCAGGACGTGGTGATCGACATCACCGTGGAGACCGACACGCACACGGCAGGACGAACCGATGACGTGCGCCACGCGGTGAACTATCGCACCATCACCAAGCAGGTCGTCAACCTTGTGCAAGGGAGCAGATTCTACCTGGTCGAAAGGCTGGCAGAAGATATCTCACGCATCTGCCTGGCGCAGCCCAGGGCACGGGCTGCAACCGTACACGTCGCCAAGCCAGGAGCTGTACGATTCGCCCAGTCGGTTGGCGTCGAGATCCATCGCGAGCGCGTCTGCCCGCCGGATCGTCGCTGGTGCTACCTGCTACTAGGCTCCAACATCGATCCTACTGCCAACATGCAAAGAGCCGTCGAGATGCTGGGCACACGCGCCAACATCGTTGACCTCTCGGCGGTCTATGAGACCGATCCTGTTGGCACCTCCAACCAGCCCACATTTCTCAACGCAGCTTGCCGCATCGAGACAGAGCTGGATGACACCACGCTCAAGCAAAAGACCCTGCGCCCCATCGAGCGAGAGCTCGGACGGATCCGCACGACGGATCCGAATGGCCCGAGGACCATCGATCTGGACCTGATCGTGGTGGGCCAAGGGAGCATCATTGCTCCCACCGGACGCCTGGTTGATCCGCGTGTTCTGGGCGAGCCGCATGCCATGGTCCCACTCGCCGATCTAGCTCCGGGCCTTGTGCTCGACGGCGAATCAGCCTGCATGCAGCAGATGGTGGCTGGTCTCGATCGCACGGGCATCCGCCCACGACCCGACATCCGCTTGTGAGAGAAGGCCCTGCAGACCGCTAGTGAGAGAGGAAAACCATGGCCAAGATGGCTGTCAACCCCGCTGACTATGATGCGTTCCGCGTGGATCTCGTCGATATCCCCGACCAGGAGTGCACCGACGACCTCGAGTGCGCAGTGCGAACCATCCTCGAGGCCATCGGCGAGGACCCAGACCGCGAAGGCCTGGTAAAGACGCCGTCGCGCGTCGCCCGCATGTACGCCGAGCTGACAGCTGGCTATCATGTGGACCCGGTCAAGCTCGTGAACGATGCCATCTTTGAGGTGGACTATGACGAGATGGTCATCGTGCGCGACATTGATTTCTACAGCCTATGCGAACATCATATGCTGCCCTTCATCGGTCGTTGCCACGTGGGCTATATCCCTCGAGGCCGCGTCATCGGCTTGAGCAAGATCCCACGCATCGTAGAGATGTACGCGCGACGCCTGCAGATCCAAGAGCGCATGACCCAGGAGATCGCCGAGTTTCTAAAC
>CAYOBT010000202.1:0-5268 GCA_964402205.1 uncultured Anaerolineales bacterium | reverse complement strand
CGTCCCGCCAGGTGAAGAACAGCAGCAGTTCGCGATGGCGCCACAGCTCACCCAGGTTGAGCATTTGCCAGCCGCTTCGCGGCTCGATGATGATCTCCTGCCCGTCCGATCGATCGGCGACGCCGACCGCGTCAGGGGACAGCTCCATCGCATGGGTGGCCATACGCCGCGTTAGCTCCGCGCCCAAAACAGGTCAGCAGGGGTGCGGTCCCTGCCGCATTGGTGACACAAGCGCACGATCGAGGGCTTCATCTCGGGCCGGCCGCGATCGATTCCAAACCCGAACATCCGCGCCGAAAAGGCTGGCGTCGACCCTGAAGAGGTCCATGACGCCGTGGCGGCATCGCGCGAAGATGCTCGCCGCGCCGCCATCGAGCAGGCGGTCGCCGAGGGGACCATCACGCAAGAGCACGCCGACTGGCTGCTCGAGGGCATGGACAACGGCTATGATGCAGAGGCTGGCGTGATGCGCCGAGGCCTTCTTGGCGCGGACATGATGGTGCGAGGCGACGATCATCCGCAACTCGACGCGCTTGCCGAGGCCCTGGACATGACGGTCGAGGATCTCGCCGCGCGACTGAGGGGCGGTGAGGTGCTGGCAGACCTGGCAGAGGAAGCCGGCGTCGCTCTTCAGGATCTCAAGGACGTCTCCGACGCGGCTCGCGAGGCCCGCGTGCGCGAGGCCATCGAGGTGGCACGGGACAATGAGGCCATCACCGAGGAGCAAGCCGACTGGTTGCTGCGAGGGTTAGAGGCCGGCTACTTGAGCGACGGCGCGGCACCCGCCCGAGGGATCAGGGGACGTGGCCGCATGCCGAGGCCGATGGGGGTCGAGCGAGGCACCGGCATGGAGCGGGCCCCGATGGGTGGACCTGCTGCCTGACCTTCTCCCTAGTTGGAGACGCCACGGGCGGGGCTACCCTCTGTAGCCCCGCCCGTTTGCTGCGCCCAAGAGAGCTAGTCCGCGGTCTTTGGCATCACCACATCACAATAGCGCCGGTTCTCCGCGGATTCGCGCGCCCACAAGCAGGTGAGCGCCGAGAGAATCCCCGCCTCGATGGGGCTACGCGAGGGCGTACCACCCCGCATGGCGCGCAGGAAATCCAAGCACAGCTCCCGATCCCCGCCAAAGTGAGGCATCTCGCCCGTGTAGGTGATGGTCTCCACCTCTGGCGAATGATGCTTGTACAGGCGGATCACGTTCTCGTACCAGTCAAAGTCGATGGTGCCCCGATAGCCATAGAGGCGGGCGCCACGCCTCGCCGCCCCAAACCTCGCAAAGACATTCTGCGTGTACGACAGCTGAGCGCCGCTATCGTACTCGACGATCAGGTTGGAGAGATCCTCGTTGCGAATCCCCTCGGAAAAGAGACACATGCGCTCCGAGGCCCTATCCACCTCGTTCCCGCGGAAGCGCTGGTAGAACAGGTTGAATGGGCTCTCTGGGCACGTTTCCCACTCGTCACAGTCCACGCATCGCAGATCGAAGGGCTTGTCGCCGCCGTACACCCGCTGCGCGTGCATGGCACAAAGCTGCGCCGGTTTGGCGTCCAGAAGATACGCCACATAATCTAGGTCGTGTGTCGCCTTCTGAAGGAACAGGCCTCCCACCTGATCATAGTTGCGATACCAGTCATAGAAGTAGACATCACCATAGGGCACGTCGTTGGTCGCGACCACGTGCTCCACCGAGCCGATCAGATCGGCTTCCAGCATCTCCTTGACCGTCTGCACATGTCGCGTCAGGCGCAACGGGAACGATACTACCACGGGCGCAGCATAGTCCGCGTAGGCCTTTTGCAGCGCCACCACCTGGTCAAAGCTGATGGCCACCGGCTTTTCCAGGAACAGAGGTAGCTCATATGGCGACACCTTCAAGGCCATGGGCGTGTGCATGTAGCAGCGCGTGCCGATCATCACGCCATCCAGCCCGCCATCGGCCAACATGGCCTCCGCGTCGGCATAGAATCGCGCATCCTCCAGGAACCCGTCATCGTTCGCTCGGATCTCGTCGGCGCGCGGGTCCGTCACCGCTACCACCCGATACGGAATCCCAAACTCGCGCAGCCCACGTGCCATGGACGACACACGTCCCCCGTAGCCGATGATCCCCACCCGTAGCATCGTACCCTCCTAGCTTTGCCGATTCTCATCTCGCGCGCGCTGCGCCAACCAGGACAGCGCCTGCGCACGCGAGTCCAGTTCCCCCACCACCTGGGCCTCACGAACGGCCTCCAGCATGTCTCCAACCCTCGGCCCTGGCGTCAGGCCGCCAGCTCTCATCACATCGCGACCCGTCACCAACCGAGGAGGCTCCACCACCTCCTGGTACCGGTCCAACCACGCGATCAAGACCGCCTGCGCGTCCTTGGCCGACCATCGCGCCAGTGCCAAAGCCGCACCATCCACGCCGCCATCCCCGTATCGACGGAAGAAGCGATACAGCGCGAGGTCGTCGGGCACATCATCTGGCAGCCCATGTGCCAGCTCGCGCGCGGCGGCCACAGCGCCACTCACAAGCCGTACCTCGGCATTGCTCAGCCGCAATGCCTCTGCCACCAACTCGGCGTTTTCTGGCGTGGCCGGCAGTAGGATCGCCGCCAGCTTGACTACCCGCCATCGCGTGCGCCCGCCCGCAAGCGCCTCGGCCCGCCGCTCGCTCAGCCTCACTGCCGATCGAGGATCGCTCTCACAGCACGGGCGTAGCTCACCACCACAAAGCCAGCCGTTCGACCACTGCTCGAGCGCTCGCAGGCAGTCGATCCCCGCTCTGAGAGCGCTCGGTGTTGGCCATGGCATCCCGGGCAAGACGCAGGCCAAGCCGCCAAGCCTATGCAGGTACCAAGCAGAGCGCCAGGCAGGAGCAGAACCCAAAAGCGCAAAGAACTCATCGCGGATGCGCTCCGGAGAGGCCTCTTGGAGCAAGGAAGCAGCGTCTGTGGCCAGACGTCTTGTGTCAGGCTCCACGGCAAAGCCGAGCTCGCCACGAAAGCGCGCCAGCCGCACGACACGCACCGGGTCTTGGAGAAAAGCTTGGTCGCTAGTGGCTCGCAAGAGACCCCGCCGCAGATCACCTAGGCCACCCATGGGATCGAGAAGCCGCCGAGGGTGTCCGAGAGACAAGGCCAGGGCGTTGATGGTCAGGTCACGTGCTCTGAGATCCTCTTGGATGGTGGAGGCGCGCAGTCCTGCCACGTCCCAGTGCTGAGCAGCGTCGCCTTTGCCGACGACGACCCGTGCCACCTCGCGCTCGACATCCATCACGACAAGGGCGCCTCGGGCAGCGTTGGCCAGAGCACGCGCCACGGGGATGGCCTGACCATCCACCGCAAAGTCAAGGTCCACCGTATCCCTGCCGAGCAGCGCATCGCGGACGCTGCCTCCCACCAGATAGACGGGCGTCGGTAGCTCTGCCAGGAAAGAGACGACCTCGGCCCTGTGAGGATCGGCGACCAGCCAGACAGGCAGATCGTCCTGCGTACGAGCCAGCGAGACGCGTCCTGGGAGGGACCTATGCGACATCGCGCATCAACCGAAGGTGCTGCAAGCAGAGCAGCGTGGGCGCATGAACGATCTCGCCGCGTTGTGCCATGGCCAGGGCCTCGTCCAGCGGCATCCACGACGTCGCGATATCCTCTCCTTCGTCAGCACGACCCCCGCCATCCGCCACCCGATCGCCAGGCGCAACGGGAGCGACGAACAGGTGGATACGCTCCGTGCAAGCCCCGGGGCTAGGATACACCGTGCCTACCCGCTCCAGCTCGCCGAGACGGTAGCCCGCCTCTTCCATCGCCTCGCGGCGCGCCGTCTCGGCGGGGTCATCGTCCGGCGCCTGCGTTCCCGCGACCAGCTCCCAGAGCCAGCCGTCGTCTCCCCGCGCATAGGCTGGATAGCGGAACTGGCGCACCAGGAGCACGTCCCACGTATCGTGATCGTACAGCAGCACCCCGGCCGCATCGCCTCGTTCAAAGACGAGCCGCCATCGCGCCTTATCCATCGTGCCATCGAACCGCTCGCGCCGAACGAGGATTCGGTCCATCTTGAAGAAATCGTCCACCAGGCTCTCGCGCTCAAGCACCTCGACGCGGTTCGGACTTTTTGGTTCGCGGCTGCGGTTGGGCTCGGACATGCTCACCTATCCCTGCCGTCCCTCATCCTTGTCGCCATCCACAGCCGGATTGCTCACACGTGCCACAAGCTCGGGCACGCTTTCAACCACAAGATCGGGAGCATAGGGCCCCACAAAGCGATCCCGGCCCATGGCAGCCCCCTCATACACGACAGCTGCGGTGTAGGCCCCAGCTGCCCGTCCTGCCGCAACGTCCATGGGATGATCGCCGCACATCACACAGCTCTCAATGGACACGCCCAGGCGTTGGGCAGCGTCGTGCAAGTGGCGAGGGTCTGGCTTGACGTGAGCGACATCGTCGCGCGTGAGGAGAGCCTGATGCGCAAGGGGATACCGCGCCAGAAGCTCGTCAACGACCTTGCGGCAGTTGCGCGTGACGATGCCGATAGCGAACCCGCCGGCGGCGAGCGTCTCGAGGGCCTCGGGCACCCCGGCGTGAGGGCTGGCAACGCTGGCCGCCGCGAGCTCAACCGCCTCGATGGCGAGAGCGGCCTCGCGGAGATACGCGGTGGCTTGGCCGTTGGTAGCTTCCAAGCGTCGTGCTACCGCTGCCACGATCTCGAGCGCCGGGAGATGCGCCAGATCGGCTGCCTCGACACCAAAGCGAACGGCCAGGTCCAGCACGTCGGCGCGCATCCGGGCGAAATCGATGCTCTGGCGCACCAGCGTGCCGTCGAAATCGAACAGCACCGCCCGGACACCGTCCAGAGGGCACGCATGCTTCGAATCCACCATCGGCATACTAGTCCGCCGCAAAGACCAGGAGGCGATGGTTGTCGCTATCCGACACCAGCACGCGCCCCGCGCCATCCACTGCAATGCCTGTCGGGAGCTGCATAGAGCTCAGGTCGGCACCAAACTGGCCCCACACATCCAGCAGCGTGCCGTCATCGGAGAAGACCATGACGCGATAGCCCTCGGGGTCGGTCGCGTAGACGCGACCTTTGGCATCCAGCGCGAGGAACGGCTTGTTGACCACCGACATGCTCTCCCAGCCGTAGACATCCCACGATCGTAGCAACGTCCCATCGGCGTCGAACGCCTGGATGCGATGGTTCCACGTATCGGCCACATAGAGCGTGCCATCCGATCGGACCGCGAGGCCCACAGGCTCCTCAAGCCGCCCTGGCTCCGAGCCC
>CAYOBT010000201.1:0-5297 GCA_964402205.1 uncultured Anaerolineales bacterium | reverse complement strand
CGTCGAAGTCGACGCACGACACGCTCATCGGGCGGCGCATCCACAAAGATGCGCAGGTCGAGCTTTTCGCGGAGAGTGTTGTCCTGCAGCGTCATGAGCCCCTCGATCATGACCACATCCGGCGGATGCTCGGCAGAGCGCAGCGCCTCGACGTCGCGGTGCAGCGCCTCGAGATCGAACGATGCAGGCTGGTTATAGTCGTCCCACTCGGTGCCTGTGTAGGGCGCTGTCGTCCGCGGCTTCACTGGCAGGAAATAGGTGTCCATGTGGAGCAGGCGTACGGACAGCTCCTCGAGGGCTGCACACAGCGCCTCGCAGAGCGTCGTCTTGCCGCTGGCCGTGCCCCCAGCGATCCCTACCAGGAGTGGGTGGGTCATGGTTAGTATCCCTTTCGTGCGCCAAAGACCGGGTCCCAGTCTAGGGAGCTGGCATGGAGGTGTCAACGCACGTTGACCTCAATAGGGGCATGGCTAGAATGGCCGCGTGACGATCGGCGAACAGCAGGAGGGAACGACATGTCTCCGTATCGTGTGGGAATCATCGGATGTGGACGTAGGCCAGAGAATCCTGGCCCCATGGGCTATGGAATGGGGCACGCGCATGCTCGTGGCTATGAGGCGTCGCCTGATGCCGAGATCGTCGCGCTGGCGGATATCGTCCTCGAGAATGCGCGGCTCTTCCAGGGCGAGCATGGCGGCGATGCCCTCTACGAGGACTATCACGAGATGCTGGCGGAGGAAGACCTCGACATCGTCAGCGTGACGACCTGGCCTCATCTTCATGCCGAGATGGTCATCGCGGCGGCCGAGGCAGGCGTCAAGGCTATCCACTGCGAAAAGCCGATGGCGCCCACCTTTGGCGAGGCTCGGCGCATGCTGGAGGTTTGCGAGGCGAACGGCGTCCAACTGACGTTCAACCATCAGCGCCGGTTTGCGCCCGTGTTCCAAACGGCTCGCCGGTTGATCGATGAGGGTACCATTGGGCAGCTCCAGACGCTGCATGGCGTTTGTGGCAACCTGTACGACTGGGGTACGCACTGGTTCGATATGCTGAACTACTTGAACGACGAATGCGATATCGCGTGGGTGCTGGGCCAAGTGGACCTACGCGGGAGCACCAGGATCTTTGGCGCACCTGTAGAGGGGCAGGGGTTGGCCTACTATGCCTACAAGAATGGCGCCTATGGCATGCTCACGACGGGCCATGGCATGCCGTCCGGGGCCTGGATCGAGCTAATAGGCAGCGATGGACGCATCGAGATCGGACGCGATCGCGATGAGCCGTTGCGGGCCTGGGCCAAGGGCGACGCCGACTGGCACACCGTGCCCGTCGAGGGGGGCTTGCACGGCGAAGACTATATCGTGGCCGCTATTCTAGATCTGATCGATGCGCTCAAGACAGGGCGCGAGCCCATGCTTTCGGGCAGACGCGCCCTGCGTGCCACTGAGTTGAACTTTGCGGCTTACGAGTCCAGCCGTCGCCATGGTCGCGTCGATCTGCCTCTAGAGATAGAGGACTCGCCGCTGGTGGACATGATGGCCGAAAAGGGCATGGAGCCTGCCTAGGGATTGCCCACCTGCATCGCTACCGTGGCCTGATGCGAAGCGCCCGGTTCGAGCACGGTGAGATGGGCGGCGCGCTCAAAGCCCTTGGCCGCTAGGTTGTGAGCATCTGTCGAGCACGACTGGTTCTCCACGCAAAGGTAGGGTCGATCGGGCGGCGTATAGACCACGGCATGGGTGAACCAGTCGTCCGCTTCCAACGTGATGCGCGTGCCGAGTGACCCATAGACCACGGTTGCGGGTTGCGGGGCGCGCATGCCCCAGAAGACGTCGTCCAGGTCTAGATTCTCCAATGTGGTGGGCTCTGTGGGATCAGCGGAGCAGGCGCTCGGGGGCAGGAGCCGACCTGTGGGAAGCAGCGCTTCCGCCTCCATCCAGCGCCTGGCAGGGATGTGGATCGTCACGTCGCCGCGCTCGCCCAGGATCCGAAAGTAGGGGTGTATCGCCAGGCCAAATGGGAGACGCTGATCAGGATCGTCGTTATTGATGTCGAACGTCATCTGCAACCGGCCAGGGGTGACCTCAAGCCGTAGCGAGAGGGTGTTGCGGATGGGGAACACGTCCCAAGCGTCGGTGCCTGGAGCGACGCGCACGTTCGCTGAGATGGCGAGGCCATCGGTCGTCTCCTGGGGGGAGTCCAGCTCCCAAGGGACGTGGCGTACTAGCCCATGGATAAAGTGCGGGCCATCGTTGGGCTCGAAGCGGTAGACCTGGTCATCAAAGGTGAACGTAGCATTACGAACGCGGTTCGGGGTTGGGTACAGGACGGGTGTCCCCAGAATGCGACCATCCGGCTCGCACGCAGCGAGGTACTCCTGCCCGTCTACCTGGAAGCCAATGACGTTGCAACCCATGCTTGGCACGAATCGCACGGTCGTTTCGTGCCCGTTCTGCCTGCAGCTCAGTACACGCACAGGCCATCCGCCCACCGGATGGGTTTCCCAACTGCTCGCGCGCGTGACCATCGCAACCCTCCCCAACGCTTGCTCTTGCCATGTCGTCGGCGGGCATTATACTCGGCAGGGTCTTGGACGTGAACCAAGGGGCTTGGGCAAAGGAGGATGGCAACGTGGCGGAGAAGGTACGCATTTCCGATGTGAAGACGATCCTTACAGCCCCTAACGGCATTCGGTTGGTGGTCGTCAAGGTGATGACCGACCAGCCAGGGCTGTACGGGCTCGGCTGTGCGACGTTCACGCAGCGAGCGTACGCCGTGGCTGAGGCTATCGAAAAGTACCTGAAGCCTTTCGCCATCGGTCGCGACGTCGATCGCATTGAGGATCTCTACCAGGCGGCGTACCTGAGCTCCTACTGGCGCAGTGGGCCTGTGCTCAACAACGCGCTTAGCGGTCTCGATCAGGCGCTGTGGGATATCAAGGCCAAACGTGCGGGCATGCCGCTGTACCAGCTGTTCGGGGGCAAGGTCCGCGAGGCCGTGCCGCTCTACACGCACGCGTCGGGGCGAGACCTGCGCGAGCTTACAGAAGCCGCCCAAGCCATCATGGAGGATGGCTTCCGCTATGTGCGTGTTCAGATGGCCGTGGAGGGGCTTTCCACCTACGGCGGCAAGCAGGGAAGCGTGATGGCCGCGCTGGATCCAGAGCAGCGTCGCACTTGGGAGCCTACGCCCTATGTGCGGATGGTGCCAAGCATGCTCGAGCATCTTCGCGTCGAGCTCGGAGAGGAGATCGAGCTGCTGCACGATGTCCACGAGCGCATCCCGCCGATCCAGGGCGTGTGGCTCGCCAAGGCGGTGGAGCCCTACCGTCTGTTCTTCCTCGAGGACCTGTTCGCCCCCGAGGATCTGGGCTACTTCCGTATGGTTCGCGAGCAGACGTCCACGCCTATCGCCATGGGCGAGCTCTTTGTGAGTCAGGCCGAGTATGTGCCTCTGGTGCAGGAGCGGCTGATTGACTTTATGCGGGTGCACATCTCGGACATTGGCGGCCTGAGCATGGCGCGCAAGCTGGCTGCCTTCTGCGAGTTCATGGGCGTGCGCACGGCCTGGCATGGTCCCGGCGACGTGTCGCCAGTCGGCCATGTGGCGAACATGCACCTCGATCTGGCCATCTCCAACTTTGGCATTCAAGAGCTATCTCGCTTTGGCGAGGCTACCCGCGAAGTCTTTCCGGGGTGTCCCGAGGTGCGCGATGGCTGTATGTGGCCGAGCGATGCGCCGGGCTTGGGCATCGACATCGATGAGGAAAAGGCGGCGCGCTATCCGTTCCCCGACGATCCGACCAATGGCGCGTGGCCGGAGATTCGTCGCTGGGATGGCACAGTGGTGCGGCCCTAGAGCCCGCCTACGGCGGGGGAAGGGGGAGCAGAGCGTGAGCGACCTGGGCGTGTACCTGGCCAAGTTCGAGAACATGATCGATCCGGCCCACTATGAGCGCATCGAGAGGGCATTCCGCGACTTGTTCGCCTGGCGCGATGTCAGAGAAGCTCCGTTCCTGTGGTCAACCCTTCCCCCCGTCCACGATGACGACTGGCCTGACCCAGCCTACAACGATACGGTTGGCGATTGCGAGAAAATGCTCCTGTCGCAGCTCCGTCCCTGTTTCTTCCACTACCAGGCCGGCGACGATCATCCTTTGTGCATCCGGGCCAACTATGGCACGGTGATCCTGCCCAGTATCTTTGGGGCCGAGTGGCAGCTCACCGAGAGCTCGATGCCTTGGGCACACCACCTACCCGGCCGGAACGCCATTCGGGCCTTGATCGATCGCGGCATCCCAGACCTGCGCGAAGGCCTGGGGGCTGCCTGCTTTGATACGGCCAGCTACTACCGTGAGATCTTGGCTCCCTATCCCAAGCTAGCTCGTTACTGCCGCATCTACCATCCTGATCTCCAGGGGCCGTTTGACGTTGCGCATCTCCTGTGGGGCCCGGATATCTTCCTCTGCCTCTATGACGATCCCGGGCTGGTCCACGCGCTGCTCGATCTGGTGACCGAGACATACATTGTGTGGCTTGGCGCCTGGTGCGAGCAAGTGGGTGAGGACGACTCGTGGACCGCCCACTGGAGCTTTCTGATGCGTGGGGCTACCATGATCCGCGACGACACGCCCGTCATGATGAACACCGCCCAGTATGAGGAGTTCGTCAAGCCCTACGACCAGCGCATTCTGGATGCATTCGGCGGCTGCATCCACTATTGTGGTCGCGCTGACCAGTTCATCGCCTCCATGGCCGAGAGCCGGAACCTCTATGGCGTCAACATGTCGCAGCCAGAGCTCAATGACATGGACCTCTTTTGGCGGTCGGTGCAGGAGAATGGCCTGGTTGTCTTGGGCATGCCAGAAGCTCACGTCCCTGCGAACGTGGGCGCCGGCGTCGTGACCTACAGGGCGTTCGCGGGCTAGCTCAGCCTAGAAGACGGGCAGGCCAGGATGCTTGGTGCGGAGCCGATAGAGCCCCGTCCTCGCTGTGATGTACATCGTGCGCCGATCCGCGTCTCCAAAGGCCAGGTTGGCGGGGCGCTCTGGGCCCTCGACGACCCCCACCAAGTCGCCTGACGGTTCGTAGACCCACACGCCGCCTGGCCCCGCGCAATAGATATTCCCCTCAACGTCTACCTTCATGCCGTCGGGACTGCCCTCTTCTTGCGTCTCCATCTTGGCGAACAGGCTATCGCTGGTGAGCTCTCCCTGTGCATTCACGGCAAAGACGCGGATCTCGCGTCGGGGCGAGTCGTCCACGTAGAGAAGCGACTCGTCCGGCGAAAAGGCGAGC
>CAYOBT010000200.1:3116-5298 GCA_964402205.1 uncultured Anaerolineales bacterium | reverse complement strand
TGCGCGTGATGGTTGTCATGGAGGGAGATTTCCGCGATGGGTGCAGCGAGCTGGCGGATATCACGCAGCAGATCAGCGGCGATCGCATCCTGATCACCGTGACGACGCGCCGGCCCAAGGACGCCATGTGCACGCAGGCCCTGGTACCCTTTACCGAGAGGTACCAGCTCGACCTGACCAGCGTCGAGCCGGGTACGTACACCGTCGATGTGAACGGCGTCACCGACACGCTCGTGCTTGACGCAGAAATGCTGGGTCAGTAAAGACACGGCATGCCGTGCCCATAGACCGTGACAGCAGAGACTATGGCGGGGCGGTCCCTCAGGGGGCCGCCCTTTGGCGTGGTTGTGCGAGCTCCTGACCGAAGCTAGACTAGATGGGTGAACGGTCGCTTCGGGGAGGAGGGTGTCGCGTGCGCGCTCGACGGGCAACGCAGCAGACCGCATGGTGGGGTCCGCCGCCACCCTTGGGAAGTGGCCGTCACCGCGCCTGGTTCCGCTTCTATGCCGAGCTCAACGACTATCTCCCCGATGCCCGCAGGCATCGCGATTGCCCCTATCGCTTTGACGTGCCTGGCTCCGTCAAGGACGCCATCGAGGCCTTTGGCGTGCCCCACGTGGCCGTAGACTTGGTGCTGGTCAACGGGCGCTCGGTCTCGTTCGACTACCTGGTGCAACCTGGCGACCGTGTGAGTGTCTATCCTGTGTTCGAACGGCTGGACATCGGCGACACGACAAAGGTGCGCGCCGACCCTCTGCGCGAGATCCGCTTTGTGGCCGATGTCCACCTGGGCAGATTGGCGCGCTATCTGCGGATGGCTGGCTTTGACACGCTCTACTCGCGCAAGGCCGAGGACGCCTACTTGGCCGAACTGGCGTCAGAGGGCCGTATCCTGCTGACGCGCGATCTCGGCCTGCTCAAGCGCAACGCGGTCACCCACGGCTACTGGCTGCGAGAGACATCGGTGCGGGCGCAACTGGCCGAGGTGCTGGCCCGGTTCGACCTCTATGACCGCGTGCAGCCGTTCCGCCGATGCATGCGCTGCAACACCCCATTGGAACCTATCGCACGAGAGGAGGTGCGGGGACGCGTGCCCGAGGGCGTGTGGGAGTCCTACGAGAGCTTTTCCTGGTGCCCGACCTGTCGTCGGGTGTATTGGAAGGGCTCGCACTATGATCGGATGCGGGATATGCTGCGAGCAGCTATGGAAGGGCACGCTGGCTCTGCGGATCGAGACGACGTGACGAGCGACGTTACACAAGGAGCATAGGGCGATGGCGTTGTTCTACCGGCCGGCTGATGGCGTGGCGGCGGACTTTGTTCCTTTCTACGAGGATGGTCTCTGGCATCTCTTCTACCTGAAGGACTATCGCGATCGCGAGGGCCATGGCGAGGGTACCCCTTGGTTCCACCTGGTCACGCGCGATATGGTCCACTTTCAGGATTGGGGGGAGGCGCTCCCCAGAGGCACCGCCGAAGAGCAGGACCTCTACGTGTTCACGGGCTCGGTGGTCGCGGCGGACGATCGCTACCATATCTACTACACGGGGCACAACCCCCACTTGGCCGAGCGGGGCAGGCCCGTCCAGGGCGTCATGCGGGCCACCAGCGCCGATCTCCGTACGTGGCAGAAGGACGATCTTCCCGTGTTCCTGGCGCCCGTCGACGCCGGCTATGAGCCTGACGATTGGCGCGATCCGTTCGTCTTCTGGAACGATGAGGCGGGCGAGTACTGGATGCTGCTGGCTGCGCGTCGCACGGAGGGACCATCGCGCTACCGTGGCTGCACCGCCCTTGCGACCAGCCGCGATCTGGCGAGGTGGGAGGTTAGAGAGCCTTTCTGGGCGCCGCATCTCTACTACACCCACGAATGTCCCGATCTTTTCCGTTGGGGTGACTGGTGGTACCTGCTCTATAGCACCTTCAGCGAGCGCACCGTGACCCACTATCGCATGAGCCGGTCGCTTGAGGGGCCGTGGTTGGCGCCTCCTCGCGATACGCTGGATGCTCGCGCCCACTATGCCGCCAAGACGGCGTTCGACGGCGAGACGCGCTATCTGTTTGGCTGGCTGGCTACCCGCGAGGGCGAAAGCGATGAGGGGCGTTGGCAGTGGGGCGGGAACCTCGTCGCCCACGAGGTGGTGCGTTTGCCCGACGGCACGTTGGGCGCCAAGGCTCCCGA
>CAYOBT010000200.1:0-3016 GCA_964402205.1 uncultured Anaerolineales bacterium | reverse complement strand
TCGATCGGTGGCCGCGGCCTGGCGATGCCCCCTTCATGCTCGAGCAACCTCTGGTGTCAAGGCCGGAGGAGGCTATCCAGCTCCGTGTGCTCATCGAGGGCGACTGCCTCGTGGCGTATGCCAACGACGAGGTCGCGCTCTCCTGTCGCGTCTACGATCATCCCGCGGGCGCGTGGGGGCTCTTTGTGCGGGAGGGCGCTGCGCGGTTCGAGGATCTCGCCGCGCATGCGCCCTCGTGAGGTGTTGACCGACGGGGACGAGCGCGCTAGCTCTGAGCCGCCAGCCAGTCCACCATCAGGCCTGGCCACGAGCGCAGCGACGGGCGATCCTGCGCCATGCCGACACCGTGCGGCCCCGAAGCGTACAGGTGTAGCTCGACGGGGACGCCCGCGGCTTTGAGGGCCAGCGCATAGTCCACGCTCTGTTCCGCCGGCACGACGGGGTCGTCGGTGGTGTGGAACAGGAACGTTGGCGGATGATCTGGCGTAACGTGCAGCTCGCTGCTGAGTTGCGCCCGATCATCCGCCTGTACAGCGTCGCCCAGCAGGTTGGGGGCCAGGTTGCGGTTATGCTTGACCAGCGACACCGCGGGATAGGCCGCCATCAGCCTGTTGGGTCGGCCGGAAAAGCGGTCGGACAGATCGTCTTCGGGGACCCGGACCAGATCGGGCTGCGAGGCCATGGTGCACACGAGATGCCCGCCGGCGCTGAACCCCAGAATGGCCAGGCGATCCGCATCGATGTCGTGCTCGGGCGCGATGCTGCGCACCATGCGGATGGCGCGCGCGGCGTCGGCCATGGGCGCCGGATAGTAGTGGGGCTTGACACGATAGTGGCACACGATCCCCACATAGCCGTGCTCGGCAAAGAACGCGGCAAAGGGATCGGCCTCGTGTGGCGCGCGCGTCACATACCCGCCGCCTGGGAAGACCAGCACAGCGGGACACGGCCTGCCAAGAGGCTCCCTTGGGGCGTGTATCTCGATCCGAGGCCTTTCGGCCGGGTCGGTGGGGTTGTGGGGGGATCCGTCGGGCCAAAGCGGGATGATGCGTGCGTTCGACATAAGGGGCCTCCACGGTGATTCTGTTCACAACGGCATTGTGTGCCGGCGTGGGGCCATCGTCAAGGCATGGGCAGGTACTTGAGATGACTCCGTATCCGTGGTATAATCATAAATAGATAGACATTATCAAGAAATGACGGCGGCCATGGTTACACGTCGATCGCTGCTGAAAGGGGCGTGCGTCGCGCTCTTGGTGGGACTAGCCAGCGCCTGCAAGGGCACAGGTGACGACGGAGGGAAGGCGTCCATGGGTTGGATTCACACCGTACGCGGGCGTCTGCATCCCGACGATCTGGGGCTGACGTTGCCTCACGAGCACATCATGGTGGACTTTTCCGGCGCAGAGATCACCGGGCCACACCGTTGGGATCCGGATATCGTCGTGGATCGCATGCTGCCCTATCTTCAGGATCTCGTCGACGCTGGTGCCAAGGCCTTTGTGGATGCGACGCCTGCCTATCTGGGGCGCGACGTCCGTGTCCTGCAGCGCCTTTCGGAGGCAACGGGGCTGCACATCGTCACCAACACGGGCTGGTACAAGCCGCCGTATCTGCCGCCTCGGGCAGAGACGCTCACCCCGGAAGAGATCGCCGCCGAGTGGATCGCCGAGTTTGAAGAGGGCATCGATGGCACCGCTGTGCGGCCGGGTTTTGTCAAGATCGCTGTCAATCCGGGCCCGCTGGATCCACTTCAGCTCAAGATCGTGCAGGCGGCGGCGCGGACGCATCTCTCGACGGGGCTCACGGTGGCGTCGCACACGGGAGAGGCGCGGGCGGCCCAGGATAGCCTGGACGTCGCCGAAGCTGTGGGCATGGATCTCTCGCGGTACATCATCGTGCACGCTGACCAGATTTCGTCGCTGGATGATATGGAGCGTATCGTGGATCGAGGCGCGTGGGTCGAGTACGATGCCATTGGCACGCGTGCTCTTGAGGACCATGTGGACCTGCTCCTACGTTCCTTGGACAAGGGATGGGAGGGGCGTATACTCTTGTCGCAGGACGCCGGTTGGTATGCGGTAGGTGAGCCGAACGGCGGCACGGTTCGGCCCTATACGACGCTGCTAACCGAGTTCCGCCATCGCCTGGCGCAGGCAGGTGTGGATGACCAGACGTGGTCAAAGCTGACGGAGGCCAATCCTGCGGTGGCCTTGGCTACAGCGTTGTAGCGCTACGTAAGGGAGGTTCGCGATGAGAACACACAAATGGCTAGCGGCCGCACTAGTGGTCCTAGTGGCGTTGGGTCTGGCTGGAGGCGTTTCGGCTGAGGGGAATACCCCGGACGACCCGATCTGGTTGGCCGACGAAGCACCGATGACGGCACAACTGACGGGGAACAGAGGTGGCAGCTTTGTCTACTATGCGATCGCCTACCCTGGCCACGAGAGGGCAGTGACGATCCACGTGAGCTATGCTCCTGGGGATCGAGCCACGCTTTCCGCGGTCGGGTTCAATGTGTACGGACCCAACGGCTACCTGATCGGTGAGGGCGAGGTCGCGGGAGCAGCCAAGGAGCTGGTCTATAGCGACGATGACGCTGCCACGTGGCTCATCCAGCTCTATAACTATGGCGACGGCATGACGGTTGGCTACACGATCTCGGTGGACGGACTGCCGAGTACCCCCGTGCCCATCACCAAGCCAGACGTCGATGATGAGGAATCGCAAGAGCCGTCGGGCGAGGCCCTGGCCGTCGAGGGCAAGCTCCTCGGGTCGAGAGCTGGCGCCTTTGACCGCTACGCGATCGCCTACCAAAGCGGCCAGGACGTGGAGTTAATCATGCGCTACACACCCGACGATCCAACGATACGGGCCGGCGTGGGCATGACGGTCTATGGCCCCGATGGTTGGTCGCGCGAGGCCACGGTGTATGATGGGGAACGTGCCGTCACCATCGTGAATGCGCCGACTGGCACCTACACTGTCCAGATCTACAACTATATCGAGGGTCTAG
>CAYOBT010000199.1:0-5306 GCA_964402205.1 uncultured Anaerolineales bacterium | reverse complement strand
TGCCTCGGCGAGTATAGAGGGCCGACTGGGCGCCGTCAACGGAGAAGCGAGGGCAGCTGGCGGGGGCACGTCGCCCAGGCAATGACGCCGACCAAGGTATCCGAGCGCTAGGCGGCATTCGCAGACGCGCTGCTGGCCATAGACGCCCGTGGGGTGGTGGCGCGCGGCTTCAGTCGTTGGAGTTGTTGGCTACCTCGGATCAGGCGTTCGTGCCAGGAACCGGTGTCTGGCTCAGCACTTCCTGGACGACGTCGCGTGTGTCGACGTCTCGAATGCGGGCCGCCGGGCTTACGATGACCCGGTGAGCTAGCACCGGGACAGCCAGCCGCTTGATGTCATCTGGCAAGACATAGTCCCGCCCCTCAAGCGCGGCAAGGGCCCGTCCGGTGTTGACCAGGCCCAGGCTACCGCGCGGGCTGGCTCCCAAGTAGATATCCGGATGGGTGCGCGTGGCCGAGACAATCGACACGATGTACTGCTTGATGACATCATCGACATACACGTCGCGCACGTCTGCCTGTGCCTGCTGGAGCTCCTCGACCGACACCACCTGTTCGAGAGTCTCCAACGGGTGCCGATGTTGCTGCGCGTCCATGATCTCGATCTCTTGCTCTGCGGTAGGATGCCCCAAGCTGATGCGCATGAGAAACCGGTCGAGCTGGGCTTCTGGGAGAGGGAACGTGCCCTCGTACTCGATGGGGTTCTGTGTTGCCAGCACAAGGAAAGGTTCTGGCATGGCATAGGTGGTCTCATCCACCGTGATCTGCCGCTCTTCCATCGCCTCGAGCAGCGCAGACTGGGTCTTGGGGGTGGCGCGGTTGATCTCGTCAGTCAACACGATCTGAGCCATGATGGGGCCGGGCCGGAACTCGAACTCGCGCGTCTTGGGGCTGAAGACCGACACGCCGGTGATATCGCTCGGGAGCAGATCGGGCGTGAACTGGATCCGGCTAAAGCTGGAACCGATAGAGCGCGCAAAGGACTTGGCAAGGACGGTCTTGCCCACGCCGGGCACATCCTCAATGAGGACGTGGCCACGGCACAGCATGGCCACGAGGACGAACTGCACCTCACGGTGCTTCCCGACAATGACCTTCTCGACGTTCTCTGTGATGCGATTCCCGATCTCTGCCAAGGACGTCATGCTGTACCTCTAGGAGTGTGGGATCATACCTCGCGCGCTGAGCATACGCGAGTGGCAAATCACTGTCAACAAACCGTGTGACGCGGCTTGCCCCTCCAGGCGCCGTGCTGGGATTCGTCGCGTGTCGGGCCGGCCGCCCCCTCTCGGTGACGATGGTTTGACTCTGAGGTGCCGTGGCGTAGAATGATACCCTATGGGGGTATCGTTTTTCCGGTGAAGGAGGTAACATGACCGACGGTATCGTGCGCGTACTGGTCTTGGGAAACAGCCAAGGCGAGATCTGCCAGCGTGGTTGAGGTCCCCGTAGGTCTTCGGAGGAGACCACAGAGATCACGCGGCATCTGTTGCAGCGGATGCTCGGCGATGGCGTCTCGGTGACCTATGCCAATGCCGCCGACCCTTTGGCGGTGGAGCCTTACCAGGCGCTCTTGGCGCAAGTACCTGATGCTCGCCGTCTCTATCCTTTGGTGTTCATCAACGAGCAGCTCGCGCTGGTGGGCAGCGCTGATTTCTATGACGTAGCCTACCACGTGCAGCGAGTCTTGGAAGCAGAGCCTAGCTAGACGCGGCGGGCAGAAGCGAGGGGGAACGCGTCAAGCGTTCCCCCTTCTGTGTTAGGCGATGCCCTTAGGTCTAGTCCGCTTCACCCTTGGCCTGATCCGACCCGCCGGCCTGCTCGTCAGCCAGATGGTTCGTGACCTCTTGCTCCTTGGAGTTCTTTTTGAGCTTGGCCGCGTACTCTTGGAGCTTGGCCCGCGCCTTGGCATAGATGGTGCCTTTGGGGTACTCGCCGTTTTCGTCGCGTTCACCGGCCGGCACGCCTGTAAGGAGCTCGATGCCCTCCTCGACCCGTGACACGGCGTGGATATGGAACTTGCCCTCGCGTACAGCCTCTACCACGTCGTCGCGCAACATGAGATTCCGCAGGTTTGCCTTTGGGATGAGCACGCCTTGGTCGCCGGTCAATCCCGTCTCGCGACACACGTCATAGAAGCCCTCGATCTTGGCGTTGACGCCGCCAATGGGCTGTACCTGTCCGAGCTGGTTCACCGAGCCCGTCACGGCGAGATTCTGCTTGATGGCGACCTCCGCCAGGCTTGAGAGCAGCGCATACAGCTCGGTACTGGAGGCGCTGTCGCCCTCGACGCCGCTGTAGAGCTGCTCGAATGTGAGGCTCGCCGAAAGCGTGAGTGCTTGGTCTTGCGCAAAGTGGCTCGCAAGGTAGGAAGACAGGATCAACTGTCCCTTGTCGTGGATGGGCCCAGACATCTTGACCTCGCGGTCAATGCTAGCAATGCCCGAGCGCCCCATGAAGGTGCGCGCCGTGACACGCGATGGGATGCCAAAGGCAAAGTTGCCCGCCTGGATGATCGACAGGCCATTGATCTGTCCTACCACGTCGCCTTGGGTATCGATAAAGATCGATCCCTGGGCGATGGATTCGCGGTAGCGTTCCGCGGCGGCCTCCTGTCGCGTCATGCGCTCATCGATAGCCTTGCGAACGTCCTCGGCTTTCACACTCTCGTGATCCGACTGGCGTGCCCAGTAGGCCGCCTCACGGATGAGGTCTGCCACTTGGGCCATGCGCACCGTGACCTTTTCCTGGTCGTCGGCATAGCGCGATGCCTCTTCGATGACTCTTGCCGCAGCGTCGGGGCCAAAGGCGGGCAGGCTCTCGCGCCGGCATAGGTCGCCGATGAACCGCGCGTAGGAATCGGCCAAGCCGTCATCAAGGTCGGCACGCAGCGCAAACTCTGCCTTGACTTTGAAGAGCTCGCGGAAATCCTCGTCGAGCGCATACAGAAGCTGGTAGAGGCGCTCATCACCGATAAGCACCACCTTGATGTCCAGCGGGATCGGCTCGGGCTCGAGGGTCACGGTGGCGAGCAATCCATAGAACTGGGACATCTCTTCCATCTTGATGCGCCTATTCCGTAGCGCCCGTTTCAGTGCGTCCCAGGCCAGGGGATTGGAGAGCACGTTCTTGGCCTCGGCTACCAGATAGCCACCGTTGGCGCGGTGTAGCGCACCGGCTCGGATCTGCGTGAAATCGGTGAACATGGCGCCAAACTGGGTGCGATGCTCTATTCTGCCTACGAGATTGTGGTACGTGGGATTGTCCTCGATGACGATGGGGGCGCAGACATCCTCGCAGTCGGAGGAGAGCGCGTTCACTGTGTACCGCGTGCGCGTGCTTGGGGTGGCGCCCATGCGCTGCATGAGAATCGCCTGAGGATCCTTTTCCTCTCCCGGCATGAAATCATCGGCATGTTGAACGATGTCGTCTCGTACAGCCTTGAGGTACTCGCTCACCCCAGGGTTGTCCGAGAACGTGTCCATGATCTCTTCCATCACCTGATCGGCGACAAAGCCGGCCATTTCCGTCTTGAGGTTCTCGATGCTTCGGCGGCGCTCACGGTCTAGCTCGCGCGTCTCGCGCATGGTCTTGTCGTATTGCTCTTGCAGCTGTGGCCGGTGCGATTCGAACACGCGCTTCTGTTCAGGGTCGAGTTGCTCGTACTCTTCAGCACTGAGCACCTGGCCGTCTACGACCGGGGCGATGGCAAGACCCATCTGCCCACGGATCAGGGCAAAGTCGCGTTCATTGAGATACTCTTCTAGCTGGTGAAGCAGTTCCTGCTGGCGTTCCTGAAAGTCCAGGAGGATCTCTCGTCTGCGCTGCTCATAGAACTCGCCTTCAAAGGTGCGAGGGATCTCTTGTTCGAGTTGCTCGATCACCTCTTCCATCCCGTCGCGCAGCACACCGGAGCGACCTGGGGCCAGGCTCAACGCGTTGGGTCGCCTTGGATCCTGGAAGTTGTGAACGTAGCACCACTCATCGGGCTGAGGTCGCTCGCCCGCTCGGCGCGTCAGGAACTGGCGCACGGCCGTCGTCCGTCCCGATCCCGGAGGCCCTACCGCAAAGATGTTATAGCCCTCCGAATCGATATCCACACCAAAACCGATGGCTCCTACGGCACGATCTTGGCCGATGATCGCCTCGAGGGGCGCTAGTTCGTCGGTGCTTTCCCAAGCAAACCGTGAAGCATCGATCCACTTGCGCAGCTGCTCAGGGGGGACCCTACTGGCCTTGAGGATGTCGCTCATGTCCCGTCCTTTCTGCAATCTCCAACTACCAAAAGGGCGGACCACCAAGGTGGAACGCCAGGGTGTGTCAGATTATAGCACTGCGGTGCGTGTCGGTCCATGTCGCACAGTGACTTCGGTAGATTCGGTTGCCGCGACATGATAGGCCGGCTATAATGGAGAGTAGTTTCGTCGTGCTTGTCAGAGCGAGCACCATGCCACAAACAACCTCTCTTGGCATCTCGCTAGATCTCGGTGACGAGTCCGCGCTGGACCGGGTCCCTGCTGGCGTGCTCCAGCGCAAGGGATGGCTGCTGCTGGTCTCTGCGGATCACGTCGCTGCAGTGGACGTCGCCGCTGCCTATAAAAGCTACTATGCTTCGCACTGCTATGATGTGGAGCCCATGCTCCTGGCGTCGCTCCGGTCAATGTCCGCGGGACAGGGCGAGGCATCGGCCGGCTGGCAGGGATGTGGCGCCGTGCTGATGGGGCTGGATGTGACGGCCCTTCTTCCGCCTGGCTATGGCCTCTGGGTCATGGAAGGCAAACAGGTAGGTCGCGTGGCCTCATGGCCTCTGCAAGGGGATGGGTCTTCGGTTCTGCGTCGCTGCCACCACCGTATCCGACCAGGAGAGACGTTGGTGCTCGGACCTGAGGAGCTAGGGTCTATCTTGGCGAGAAGGCGCGTCAAGCGCAGCGCGGGCAACCCTGCCCGCCTGAGGCGCCTGGCGACAAAGTTAGCGGCGCGGAAAGGGCACCGGTCGGTCTCACTTGGATGGCTTTGGCATCCGGCCGGCCCCGTGGTGGCGTTGGAAGAGCCCTGGAACACTACGCATAGGGCTGGCCAGCGGAGCCTGGCATCCGACAAGAGTGCCCGGCTTTCGCCCATCTGGGTAGCGGTGGCCATCGCTGTGCTATCCGCCGTTGGGGTCTATGCGCTCAAGCGACCATCTCTGCCGAGGGCGAGCTGGGCCGAGACGATCACCTTTTTGCTGACGGTGGATCGGCTCGGAGAGCGCAACGGCGTGAATTCCCTGCCCCGCACGATCGTGATCGACAAAGAGGGCATCGTGCG
>CAYOBT010000198.1:0-5309 GCA_964402205.1 uncultured Anaerolineales bacterium | reverse complement strand
CCGCTCACCGGACACGCGTGTGTTGCGGAGTTGACCCGAACCAACGCGGCGATGCATGCCCTCCTGCCTTGACGCATGCTCCGCTCGATTCCTATAATGGCTGCGTGGATCATGTGGCCGCGGGATTCCGTCGGGCCGGGAGCATGTGACGGGAGGGCAGTATGACCTTCGCAGACGCGGCAATCGTGGTTCTACGCCAGGCGGCAGAGCCGCTGCACTTCCGCGAGATCACCGATCGCGCCATGGCGCAGGACCTAGTCGAAGTGACAGGCAGCACCCCTTGGCATTCTATGAATGGCGCTCTGCGACGCTGGATCCGTAGCGAAGGGGCCGAGGCGCCGATCGTGTCACTGGGCGATGGTTACTTTGCGCTTCGCGCGTGGGGGCTACCTGTGCCAGAGGAAGGCCGCGCGCTAGAGAGCGAGGCCGAGGATACCATCGACTCTGAGATCCCTGGCGAGATCACCGTGAGCCCTCGACCGTCCGATGTCTCAAACGTGGGCTGGAAGTGGCACCAGATCAGTGACCGTATGCGGACGCTGGTCGGCAAGGTGCCGCGACACCCATCGCTCGCGCATGCTTTTGTCAGCTTCCGTTCGCTTTTTGTGTGGTCGCTGGCGAGCTTTGCGGCTGGGGTGGGCTTGCGCTTCGGCAGACGTTCAAAGCTACTTGCTGCCGTGTCGCAGCAGCTCATCGGCTGGGGCGGTGCTGGGTCTGCGATGTCGCTACGAGGCATGTACGAGACCCAGCGCTATGACAAAGCGGTCTTTGCTGGCACGACCAATCGTCGGGTGCTTGGCACCCATGTGAGCGGATTCCAGCGGCTATTTCGTGGGTTGCTGCTTGGGGGCATCGTAGCGAGCTTGTTGGGGTGGATGCTGCGACAGGCCAGCGATGAGCATCCGCGCATCAAGGGCACGGGCATCGGGTTGCTGGTTCAGGGGGCTGTCTTGGGGGCTGTCGGCGGTCTGGCGAGATGGATGGATCCAGCTCGCGTATCGGTCGGGAGCCGTCAGCGCTCGAGCGGTGACGGCTCCCGACCAACGACCTAGCTTGGGACGCCTAGCCGCCGTCGGCCTTGATCTTGGCGGCAGCGTGGTTCTTGCCACACGCGTTGCAGTGATAGTAGGGACCATAGCGTCCCTGGCGATGTTCCATCTCTGCCTTGCCGCAAGCAGGGCAGGGGATCTCCACGGGTTTGGCTTTCTTGCTCGCTACGCCCAGTTTGCGTAGGGACCAGTTCTTCTCGCACGTTGGGCAGTAGAGATACTCCCCGTATCGGCCGTTACGCGCTTCCATTGGTTGGGTGCCGCATTTGGGACAGGGTGTGGTGCGGGCAAGCTCTTTGATGCGCTCGCTCAGAATCGGTCGCGTGTGCTTGCACTCGGGATAGTTCTCGCACCCGAGGAATCGCCTGCCGCGCCACTCTACGATCTTCATGCGCCCCCCGCAGACGTCGCAGATCTCGCCTTCGGCGTATACGTCTTGAGGTTCCTTGGGCTCCTCCGGGTTGCTCAGATCGAGGACATAGCGACATTCGGGGAATCCTGTGCACCCCAGAAAGCGCCCCGCCTTGCTAACGCGCACCGTGAGTGGCTTTCCACAACGCGGACACGTCTTGTCGCGAAGCTCCTTGGGTAGACCTGCCTTGAGGGCCTCGGAGACTGCCTCGGGCATCTTCTGTTCTGCGGCCACGAGGTGGGGCTCAAACGTCTCGTAGAAGCTCTCTAGCATCTCGGTGTAGGCCACTTCTCCTCTGGCGATGCCATCGAGCTGCTCCTCCATGCTCGCCGTGTACGCGACATCCATGATGTCGGGAAACGTGGCAACGAGGCTGTCGCATACCACAAACCCCATATCGGTGGGCTTGAGCTGTTTGCCTTCCTTTTCCACATAGTCACGATCCTGGATGACGCCGATGATGGAGGCGTACGTAGAGGGCCGGCCTACGCCATGCTCTTCCAAGGAGCGGATGAGGCTGGTCTCATTGTAGCGAGGCGGTGGCTGCGTAAAGTGCTGCTCGGGGAGGAGCTTTCTCAGATCCAGCACATCGCCCTTGGACAGCTTTGGCAGTGACCGCTCCTGAGCGCTCTTTCGGTCGCGGGCATCTGCGTAGACGATGGTGTAGCCCGCGAAAAGCAGCGACGATCCGGTCGCGCGGAATAGGCACTCTTGCCCCGCGCGGATGTCCACCGACGTCGTAGCATAGACTGCAGCCTTCATCTGGCTAGCGACGAACCTCCGCCAGATCAGCTCATAGAGTCGCGCTTGGGGTTTGGTCAGATGCTTGGCCAGCTCGTTGGGCGTGCGCTCGACGGACGTTGGGCGGATGGCCTCGTGCGCCTCCTGCGCGTTGGCGACCTTGGAGCTGTACTTGGGCGGGTGTTGCGGGCGGTAGTCGCTGCCCCAGGTCCGATCAATGTATGCTTGTGCCTCACGCTGGGCCTCGGGGGCCACGTGCGTCGCGTCGGTGCGCATGTAGGTGATGAGGCCCACCGCCTCGCCATCTACTTCGATGCCCTCGTAGAGCTGCTGGGCCAATCGCATGGTGCGCCTAGGGCTCATGTTCAGCTTGCTCGATGCAGCGGCTTGGAGCGTGCTCGTCACAAAGGGGGGGCGCGGTTTGCGGTGACGCTTTCCCTTGCGTACCGCTTCCACCGTCCAGGGCACCCCTTCCAACGACGCGACTAGGGTGTCCATTTGCTTTTGGGAGCCAATAGATGGCTTCTCACCCGATACGCGGTGGAGCTTGGCGCGAAAGATGTCGCTCTGCCCGGCGCGCGCCAGATCCGCTTCCAGTGTCCAGTATTCCTCCGGCACAAAGGCCATGATCTCCCGTTCGCGCTCCACGACGAGCCGAAGGGCTACCGACTGGACACGCCCTGCCGAGAGCGCGTTGCGAAAGTCCTTGGTGATGGCGCGGGTCAGTAGCGGGCTGATTTTGTAGCCGACCAGGCGGTCGAGCACCCGACGTGCCTGTTGGGCATCTACTAGGTCATCGTCGAGATCGCGGGGCTCCGCGATGGCGCGCGTGACGGCGGTCTTGGTCACCTGGTCAAAGCTCACCCGACGTGTGCGAGCTGCTGGAAGATCGATGCTCTTAGCCACGTGCCACGCAATAGCCTCGCCCTCGCGGTCCGGGTCGGTGGCCAAGTAGACAGCCTCGGATGTGGCCGCAGCTTCCCTGAGCTCCGCCACGACACCGAGCTTGGCTTCGGAGATGACGTACGTCGGTCGAAAGCCGTTCTCGATGTCCACGCCTAGCTCGCGCGTTGGCAGGTCACGCACGTGTCCGACCGATGCCTTGACAGCGTAGCGATTGCCCAGGTACTTGCGGATGGTCTTGGCCTTGGCTGGCGACTCGACGATGACCAGGTTCTTTGCCACGAATCTCCTTGTTGACGGCAGATGCTTTGTGCAGTCACTTCACACGCGTATTATAGGACGCTGAGCGCTACCCTCAATCTGGGTGGCGCAACCACATGAGGAGGGATGCCATGGGATTGACGCCGCGGGAACGCGTGTACCGAACCCTACGGTTCGAGGGAGTGGACCGCATTGCGCGAGATGTCTGGACGCTGCCGGCGCTCTACTACGGACGGCGGGAGCAGGTCGAGTCGCTGCTTGCACAGTACCCTTCGGATTTCGGGCCAAGTGGCTTTGTGGAGCCAGTGGACGAGTCACCACTCTATGAACCGGGAGAGTGGGTTGATCCTTGGGGCAGCACCTGGGTCAACATCCAGCCGGGCATGATCGGCGAAGTCAAGCGACCCGCTATCGATGATTGGTCCAAGCTGGAGCACTGGAAGCCTCCCTACTGGATGCTGGGGAAAGGGTTTGAGGACGTGAACCGCACGTGCGCATCGCATGATCGGTTCACGCTACTGGGGTTACCTCGGCCTTTCGAGCGGCTGCAATTCGTACGCGGTACCGAGAACGTCTACAACGATCTCGGTTGGGGCGTCAAAGAGGTGTTCAAGCTGCTCGAGATGATCCACGATTATTACATGCAGCACTTGTCCCACGTGGTCAGGACGGACGTGGATGCCGTGTTCTTCATGGACGACTGGGGATCGGCAAACTCGCTGCTCATTTCCCCAAGAATGTGGACGGCCTACTTCAAGCCGCTGTACCGCGACTATTGCGACGTCGCTCACGCGCACGGCAAGGCCGTGTTCATGCATTCTGATGGCTACATCGTGCCTCTGTACGAGCACTTGATCGAGATTGGGGTGGACGCGGTCAACTCGCAGCTTTTCACCATGCCCATCGAGGAGATCGGCGAGCGTTTCAAGGGGCGCATCACCTTCTGGGGCGAGCTGGACCGCCAGCATATTCTGCCGTTTGGCACGCCGGATGACGTCCGCGCAGGCGTGCAGCGTGTGCGAGACGCCTTAGGCGGGGAACAGGGCGGCGTCATAGGCCAGGCCGAGTTCAACAAGGACGTCTCGTTGGAGAATGTGCGTGCGTTCTTTGAGGCTTGGTGGGGCGAGCCCGAGGCCTGATCTGGGCTACAATCCCAGTTGCCTGTGCACATAAGGTACCACGCGGGCCACGTCCTCGTCTGGTAGGATGAAGGAGACGCTTCCGCCGGTGGTAGCTTGGGCGACCGCAATGACGCGCTGACGGAGAGCGCCTAGGGCTGCAAACGCCGTGCTGGTCACCTCGGCTGCCCTTGATCGAGGCATCCCCACGACCGATACGGAGGCTACCTGTTGGTGCGTGGCGATGTCGGCCAGCAGGCCCGCTCGTGCGTCGTGCTCAAACTCGCGGCTGAGCAGGCGCAACCCGTGCACCTCATCGGAAGCGCGGACCACAAGGTTCAGGCTGCGTTCGGTGAATGACTGCGAAAACATGAGTACGTCTACGCCTGCCTCGTCTAGGCGACGCAGGGCTCGTGAGGCCATCTGCAGGGTCCAACCCCGGCCGTTGCCCGAAAGGCGGATGAGGCATAGCCCCTCCGTGGAGAGAATGGCCGGCGCGATGGCTCTGCCCTCTGAGGGCTGTGCCACGACTGCGGTGCCAGGATCTACCGGTGAGAAGCTATTCAAGATCGCGAGCCGAATGCCTCGCTTGGCAAGAGGGGCGATGGTCTTGGGGTGTAGCACGTCCGCACCAAAGTAGGCCAGCTCCGCGGCCTCTGCATAGGAGAGCTCGCGCAGAATGGTGGCCTCCGGCACCAGCTTGGGGTCCGCCGTGAGGATGCCGCTGACGTCCGTCCAGATCTCGACGGTCTTGGCGTCCAGAACGGCGCCTAGGATGGCCGCAGAATAGTCGCTGCCACCTCGGCCCAGGGTAGTGGTAACCCC
>CAYOBT010000197.1:2732-5332 GCA_964402205.1 uncultured Anaerolineales bacterium | reverse complement strand
GCATCGAGCGCTCGCCTTCGGGCCGTCTCTGGTGTACCTTTTTCAGCGGCGGACCCCGTGAGCCGGACCCAGCAAATCGGATCCTTCTTACGAGTAGCCCGGATGGTCGCCAATGGACTGATCCTGTGCCCATCGTGGATCCGCCCGGTTCCACGCGGGCCTACGATCCCGCCCTGTGGCGCGATCCCGACGATCGCCTGTGGCTGTTCTACAATCTGGCTAGCCTGGAGGAGCACACCTACAGCCTGTGGGCCTTGCGAGCCGACGATGCCGACCCCGCCTCGCCCGCTTGGAGCGCTCCCATCCGCATCACCATCGACGCGCCATTCAGCTTTCGCCTCAACAAGCCCACCGTGCTGACCAGCGGAGCGTGGGTGCTTCCTGTGACGTGGGCTCGCCAAGCTCCCGAGGGTTGGTTCGCCCACGATGAACAGTTGCAGGGCGTCGCCATCTCGCACGACAAGGGTGAAACCTGGTCACTGCACGGCGCCATCAAGGCTCCCCCTTGGGCACTGGAGAACATGATCGTTCAGCTCGGCGATGGCACACTCTGGATGCTCATCCGCACAGGCGCCGGCGTGCTTTGGCAGGCCCACTCTAGCGACGACGGCCTCACCTGGTCAGAGCCATCGCCCACTGGCATCGTGAATCCAGGCAGTCGTTTCTTCATCCGACGGCTGGCGTGTGGACGCCTGCTCCTTATCAACACGCCGCATCCTCAGGAGCGCCGAGGCCTGTATGCCTACCTGAGCGAGGCAGACAACGACTACCGATTCACCAGGCGACTCTTGCTGGACGCGCGCGACAGCGTGTCCTATCCCGACGCTGTCGAAGGCCCCCCAGGTATCCTCCACGCGGTCCACGACCGCGATCGTCAGGGCGCGGGGGAGATCATCCTGAACGTCTTTGGCGTCGAGGAGATCCTTCGGCAGCCAGATCTGGGGCGGGATGCCATCGAGGTCAGTACGTCGCGATAGGATATATGACATTCTATCTTTACAGCTAATCATTCTTGACAACCTACTGGATACGGGCTATACTGGTTCTGTGATCGCGAGCATGGCACCATACACAAGGAGTCAGCGCCATGACGACAGCAGAGACCGTCGAGCGCCCCGACAGCGTGTTCCGCGGCCTACGGAGGTTCAACCTCATCATGGGGTTCCTCCACCTGGTCCAGGGCGTGCTGATGATCGTCATCAGCAACGCCGCCACCTACCCCATCTACACCAACTATCTCCGGTTCGATCGAGAGACCTTCTCGTTGACGCCCAACCCAGAGCTCCTCTACGAACTCAGGTTCGGGCCCGCCGTCGCCGCCTTCTTGCTGCTATCGGCCATCGCCCACTTTTACCTGAGCACAGTGGGCTACAAGCGGTATGTCAGCAACCTAAAGCGGGGCATGAACCCTGTGCGATTCTACGAGTACGCCCTCAGCTCCTCGCTCATGATCGTGCTGATTGGCATGCTGGTAGGCATCTGGGACCTCGGCAGCATGATCCTGGCCTTTGGCCTCAACGCCATGATGAACCTGTTTGGCATCATGATGGAGCTCCACAACCAGCACACAGAGCGCACCAACTGGACAGCCTTTGTGTACGGCAGCATCGCGGGCATCATCCCCTGGATCGTCATCGTCCTCTATTTCGCTGGTGCCCTCTCATCGGCAGGCGCCGAGCCGCCGGGATTCGTCTATGCCATCATCCCGACCATCTTTGTATTCTTTAACTCATTCGCTCTGAACATGGTCTTGCAGTACAAAAAGGTCGGCCGCTGGAAGGACTATCTCTTTGGCGAGCGCGTTTACATCGTGCTGAGCCTGCTGGCCAAGACGGCGCTAGCCTGGCAGATCTTTGCAGGCACCCTGGCCCCCGTCTAGAGCGAACGTCGACGAGACTGGCGCACCGAGCCGCGACTGTACATGGTCGCGGCTCTGGCATGCACGACGAGGGAGCCGAATCCGTAGAAACACGCAAGCCAATTCCGCGTCATCGCCCATGCGGAATGGCGCGCTATGGGCTATATTGTGACCGTATTCGAGGCTGAGCAGACCTGACGACCCTGCGCAGCCCAGCTGTTCCCGAAATAGGGAGCGGCGCTTCTTCTCCTCCTTGGTGAACGGGCTCTGGACATCGCGTTGGGCGGCGATGGACAGAGCTCGTTCCGCGTCTGGAGCCTACCGCTACGCCGCTCTTGTCTGTCCTCCAAGCACAGCTAGCGTCCACGCTGCCCCTGGTCGATTGCGCAGCGGACGAGTATCCTTACGCCAAGTCGAGGATCGCCATCCATCTTGGCAGAGCGGAGGGATCATGTCCGCAAAGTCGCGCGCCCCAAACCTGCTCGTGATCATGTCCGATCAGCACAGCAAGCACTATCTCGGCTGCTACGGCCATCCCTTGGTGCGGACGCCCCATCTCGACCGCCTAGCAGCCGAGGGCATGCGCTTCTCCAGCGCCTACTGTCCCGCGCCGCTATGCGTCCCCAGCCGCATGGCCTTTATGACGGGCCGTCGCCCTTCTGCCAACAGGGTCTGGAGCAACACCCACATCTTGCATTCCGCCATCCCCACATGGGCTCACGCCCTTGGAACCGCCGGATAC
>CAYOBT010000197.1:0-2632 GCA_964402205.1 uncultured Anaerolineales bacterium | reverse complement strand
CGCGAGCTCTTTGACTATTACTATCCCCGCGTAGAGCTACCCGAGCGTCTGCCCGAGCCGGTCCCCGAAGCCGTGCGCCGCTTCCAAGAGCGACGGGGCATCGCCGAGCCCCTCCCTGACGAGCGCGTGCGCGTAGCACGGGCTGCCTATCTGGGCCTGTGCGAACATCTCGACGCCCAGATCGGGCGCATTCTCCAGACCCTGGACGACACCGGCTTGGCCGATAGCACGCTAGTCGTGTACTGCTCTGACCATGGGGAGATGGCCGGCGATCACGGCTGCTGGTGGAAGAGCAATTACTATGAAGGCTCCGTCGGCGTGCCTCTCATCGCCCGCTTGCCCGGCACGGTGCCAGCCGGCGCGCAAAGCGACACGATCTGCAGCTTGCTCGATCTCCCCCCTACCTGGATTGAGATGGCCAACGCGCATGGCATGCCCTGCGAGCCGCTGCCCCACGCCGATGGCCACTCGCTCTGGAAGGTGCTTCGTGGCGAGGACGATCCTTCCCGGCCAGAGGAGGTCTTTTCCGAGCACCTGGGCGGGCGTGGATCCTGTGCCCTCCAGGATGATCCGACGGGGCCCATGGAAGCTCTACAAGTATGCCGAGGACACGCCGCCCGTCCTGTTCAATCTTGAAGACGATCCCCACGAGACCCATGACCTGGCGCAGGATCCGTCCCACGCCCAGGTTCGAGAAGAGCTTCTCGCGCGCCTCTACGAGGATTGGGATCCTGCCTACGTGCTGCAAGAGGCCTCGCGTCTGGATAGCGATCTGGAGGTCCTGCGGCGCTGGGGCCGAGCCACCCAACCCAAGCACGAGGACACGCTTCCCGTCCCCGACGTGGAAGAGATCGAGCTGCTCTGAGCAGTGCACCCGAGCTCCCCGTTGGCCCTGACGAGTGATCTGTTGTATTCTAGCAAGCGAAAGCGTTACCATCTCGTGCGCAGCGCACGCGTGCCGCGCATCCTGTCAGAGGAGGCATTCACATGGATCTAGACCTGATCGCCCAACTCCAACAGCCAGCCGACAGCAAGATCGTGCTCCTTGTGATGGACGGCCTGGGGGGACTCCCCCGCAAAGAGGGCGGCCGTACCGAGCTCGAGACAGCCCAGACGCCGAACATGGACGCCCTGGCCACTCGCTCCATCTGTGGGCTTCACCAGCCGGTGGCCACCGGTGTCACGCCTGGCAGTGGTCCCGCTCACCTTGGGCTCTTTGGGTATGATCCTCTCGTTTACCACGTGCAACGTGGCGTTCTCTCGGCCCTCGGCATCGACTTTCCGCTGGAGGCGCAGGACGTTGCCGCGCGAGGCAACTTTTGCACCATAGACGATCGGGGCCGCGTGACGGATCGCCGCGCTGGCCGCATTCCCACCGAGGTCGGGGCCGAGCTGTGCGAGATCCTTAGCCAGATCGAGCTCCCGGGCGTCGAGGTCTTTGTGGAGCCGGTCAAGGACTATCGCGCGCTGTTTGTGCTCCGCGGCGAGGGACTCTCGGAGGCCATCTCTGAGACCGATCCTCAAGCCACGGGCGTGCCGCCTCTCGAGCCGCAGGCGCTGCGTCCCGAGGCCGCCAAGACGGCCGAGCTTGTGAAGCAGTTCCTGGCTCAGGCCCAGAACGCGCTCGCCGACCGTCACCCGGCCAACGGGATCGTGCTGCGCGGCTTTGCGCAGAAGCCCAACTGGCCCAGCTTCAGCGACGTCTATGGCCTGCGAGCCGCTGCCATCGCGCTGTATCCCATGTATCGCGGCGTGGCCAAGCTGGTCGGCATGGAGGTCCTTGATGTCCACGGCGAGATCGAAGACGAAGTCGACACGCTGGAGCAAGCCTGGGGCGACTATGACTTCTTTTTCTTTCACGTCAAACCCACCGACAGCGCCGGCGAGGATGGCGATTTCGACCGCAAGGTAGGCCTGATCGAGCATGTGGACACGTTGCTACCGCGTATCCTGGCCCTAGATCCCGATGTGCTGGTCGTCACGGGCGATCACTCGACGCCGGCCGTGCTCAAGTCGCATAGCTGGCATCCCGTGCCGGCCATGCTCTACAGCAAGACCGGTCGTCCGGACAGCGTTACCAGTTTCGGCGAGAAGGCCTGTCTGGCTGGAGCCATTGGCCCTCGCATGCCCGCATGCGAGCTCCTACCGCTTGCCCTGGGGCACGCACTGCGCATGCAAAAGTACGGTGCCTAGTTCGACAGACCTAGCAATCGCCCTGCGATCCAGAGGGTAGATCATGACGCAACAGAACCAACCGTCGTCCTTGGATCGCAAGGATCTCGGCATCGCCACGCTGGTATTTGCAGCCAGCGTGGCGATCTACTTTCGCACGGCTGCCCCAGGCATGTTGCCCGGCGACGGCGGTGAGTTCCAAGCGCTGGGCAACCTGGTGGGCCACGCCCATACAACCGGGTACTGGACCTACACCCTGCTAGCGCGACTATGGGCCTATCTGCCGTTGGGAACGCCGGCCCTTTCCATCACCCTGTTTTCGGGGCTGATGGGCGCCGTCGCCATGAGCTGCCTCTACCTCGCGAGTCGGCTCGTTACCGGCGACAGGTGGGCCGCAGCTATCGCGGCTGCCGTCGTAGCCACATCGAAGACGCTCTGGTCGCAGGCCATCATCGCCGAG
>CAYOBT010000196.1:0-5347 GCA_964402205.1 uncultured Anaerolineales bacterium | reverse complement strand
CCCTATAATGCGGGCGTTAGAGATGCGAGCTGTCGCACTCTCAGAGGGAGCTACGTATCAAGGGCCGATGCGACAGAGCCCTTCCTTGAACAGGCAGGGAGCAACCCCACAGGAGGTCGAGATGGACGATCCGGTACGCAAGGTTCAGGTGTGGGCGAGCCACGGGACGCTGCGACAGTTCTTCACCGAGCTGAGCGCCAAGCTCCTGAACTTGGATGCCAAGTGTGAGCTAGAGGGGAACACGATCACGTGCTACCGCGTGACCAGGTCGGGAGGGTTCCTCGGTATTGGAGCCCGCAAGGTCAAAACGCCTGTTCTGCAGCTCACAAAAGAGGGCGATCAGATCAACGTTGACGAGGATAGCCTCGACCGTGAGTTCGTAGCCCAGCTGGCCGAGGAGTTCAAGGCTCACTGATCGTCTCTTGCGGTGGGCAGCGCGCCTTGAGGCAAGGCCTTCCAGATCGCGTGGGAGGCCTTGCCTTCTGCCGCTGCAAGGCTACGAGTGGGATGGCCGCGCTCGTTTGTGGCTCTTCTCCTGACATGCTATACTGCGCACCCGGGCACTGTGCCCCACATCAGATGGGAGGGTACAGATGACCCGGTTTCTCTTTTTCACGGGCGGGGTCGTTTCCGGCCTCGGAAAGGGCGTCGCTGCTGCCTCAGTGGGGCGCATCCTCAAGGCACGGGGACTGAGCGTCTCGGTGCAAAAGCTCGATCCTTACCTCAATGTGGATCCTGGCACCATGTCTCCCTACCAGCATGGCGAGGTCTTTGTGCTAGACGATGGCACCGAGACCGATCTCGACCTCGGCCACTATGAGCGATTTGTCGACGTTGCCCTGACCGAGGATTCCAGCATCACCACCGGCAGGATCTACTCTGAGGTGTTTGCGCGCGAGAGACGGGGCGATTTCCTGGGAGGCACGGTCCAGGTGATTCCCCACATCACGGATGAGATCAAGCGGCGGATCCGGTTGGTGGCGGAAAAGAGCGGCGCCGATATCGTGATAGTGGAGATAGGTGGCACCGTTGGCGATATCGAGAGCCAGCCTTTCCTTGAGGCTATCCGCCAGATGCGCAAGGACGAGGGCCCCGGCAATACCTGCTATCTGCATCTGACGCTGCTCCCCATGATAAAGTCCACCAATGAGCTCAAGACGAAGCCGAGCCAGCACAGCATACGTGAGCTGAGATCGATCGGCATCCATCCCGACGTGGTCCTGTGTCGCGCGGACTATCCCATCGGCGAGGAGCATCTGGACAAGATCGCGCTCTTTGGGGATGTGGATCGCGATGCGGTCATTCCGCTTGAGACGGCTCAGACGATCTATGAGGTCCCGCTGATTCTCGAGGACTATGGTCTGGGCCGCTATCTGGAGCGCCGGCTCCATCTTGGCAGTCGGCGTCCCGATCTGGACGCGTGGCGTGAGATGGTGCATCGCATCAAGCATCCGACGGGTGAGGTGCGCATTGCGCTTGTTGGCAAGTATGTTGGGTTGCATGATGCCTACTATTCGGTCCAGGAAGCCCTCCTACACGCGGCGGGCTGGGAGAGACAGGGCCTCAGGCTGGACTGGGTGGATGCAGAGGGCCTCGAGACTGGCGGAGTCGAGGATCGCCTCGCCGAGGCAGATGGCATCATCGTGCCGGGCGGGTTTGGCGAGCGAGGTGTCGAGGGCAAAGTGCTCGCTGCTCGCTACGCTCGCGCGCACAAAGTGCCCTACCTTGGGCTATGCTTGGGGCTGCAGGTGATGGTGATCGAGTTCGCGCGGCACGCGCTGGCAGAGGTTCGCTGCAATAGCTCCGAGTTCGATGCGGACTGCGTGCATCCGGTGGTCGATCTCATGCCCGACCAGCGCGGGATCGTGGACAAGGGCGCGACGATGCGGCGGGGCAGCTACCCGTGTCGTCTACAGGAGGATACCTTGGCACAAGAGGTCTACGGTGCGTCCGTTGTGCACGAGCGCCACCGCCATCGCTTTGAGATCAACAACAGCTATCGGGAGATGCTTGCCGAGGCTGGCATGGTGTGGAGTGGGCAATCGCCAGACGGACGACTGGTAGAGATAGGCGAGCTGCGCGATCATCCCTTTATGATCGGGAGCCAGTTTCACCCCGAGTTCAAGTCGCGACCCAACAATCCACACCCCCTGTTCCGGGCGTTCATTGAGGCGGCTGTTGAGCGACGTGGCTAGGGTTCAGAGCTGACGCTGCCTCTGTCGGGTCCTGTGGCTAGTAGCTCGATGATGGCTCGTTCCGTGTCAAGAGCCCATTGCCTGACGGCGACATCCGGGTTCCAGAGGGCATTCACGCGCTGATTCCAGGCATGGAAGCATGCGTCTGTGGCCAGGTTCCAGGGCATCGGAGGCGCTAGGATGGCAGAGGCGCGCTCCCCCAGGCTCGCACAGGCTGGCAGATGGTCGAGGACGCGTGGATCGCGCCACGCCGCTAGCCGCGCTCCCGGAGGCCCATATCCCCCGAGCAGCATCTGAACGCCCATCTCACGTGTTGTCATGAATTTGAGCCACTGAAGGGCAAGGCTTGTGTTTCGGCAGGTATGGGTCAGCCCATAGGCCACGCCCTCGATGGGACCAACTGGCGCGCTGACGTCTGGTGAGGGCGCGACAGGCATGAGCCCCACGTGCAGGCGGCTCGGGAGACGGGCCAGACGGTGAAGCAGCCAGAGGCCGGCGAACGATGTGCGCAGGAGAGCGGCCTGGCCAGCACCAAACACGCTCTCTGGGGTCCCCGACAGCTTCCAGGCCGGCGGCACGATGCCTTCTCGGCGAAGCGTTGCGGCCCAGCTCAGAGCGTCCAGGCTCGCGGCGGTGTGCAGGCGAGGTTGGGTCCCCCAGGCGTTCAACCACTGCCCCCCGAAGGCTCCCAGAACCGGGAATGCGGCCGGCAACGAGACCTCGTCTAGCAAGAAATAACCGGCGCCTTTTGGCTCATCATGTTGCACTGTGGAAAGATCCAGCTGGAGGGTCCCGTCTTCCGCCAAGACGGCGTCCGTATCGACGAGGTCGCCGTTCGCGAGGATGAGGCACTCACCTGGATGAGCAGCGAGAGGGACGCCATAGAGCTGGCCGCCATAGGTGGCTTGGTTGAGAGCCGCCGGAAACACCCCCTGGAGATCATAGCCCTCGGCTAGGAGGAGCTCGTCAAGCGGCTGTAGGATGGCTTGCCTCGCCCAGAGCAAGAGCGGGGCGCCGAGCGGTGCTTCGATTACATCGGCGAGATCGCCGGCTGCTGCCAGGGCGGCGATCCGCTCGGCATAGCTGGGCCATCGTGCGATACTCTGCCAGGTCAGGCGACTGCCAGGGAACAGCTCCTGGAACGCCGGAGCCATTCGTTGCGCTAGCGCGTTCCATCCGTGATCCATGCCATCGACGGTAAGTGTCAACGGTGGCTCTGGGGCTGGCTCGGTCACGGTGGGGGCTGGTGTGGCTTCGGGCGTCCTTCCCTCGCGCGTTGCAGGCACGATGACCGTCTGCTGCACGATCTGCGTGACGACCTTGACCACTTCGCGCTCGACGATACGCGGTATCTCGACGTATCGGGTGCGGCATGCGGTGAGCGTCGATGCTAGAGCGCCGGAGGCCAAGGCAGCGGTCGCTCGCAGGAAGGCTCTTCGGCTGACGCATCGGCTTCCGGTAGGCGAATCGATCGAGGCTAGTGGTTGGTCCAGTGTGCGCATCGGTCACCTTTCCTGAATCACGAGGCGATTATACCATGCTGTCTAGTCTCCTGGTAGAGTTGACGTGGATGTGGCCCGGTGGTAGAAGAGCGGTAGCTTGATCGGAAGGAAAGGAAAAGGGGCCATGAGCAAGGCGCTGATCGTATGGGGCGGTTGGGAAGGTCACGAGCCGCGTCAGGTGGCGGAGATCCTGGCAGGCGCTCTGGAGGACAAAGGGTTCGAGGTAGATGTCCGCGAAACGCTCGATGCGTTCGCCGAGCTACCGCTAGAAGAGTACGACTTGCTAGTTCCCGAATGGACGATGGGTAGCATCGAGCGCGAGCAGCTTCAGCCAATGCTAGAGGCTGTCCGCAGCGGCGTCGGGATCGCAGGCGTCCATGGAGGTATGGGCGATTCGTTCCGCCAGGAGACCGAGTACCAGTTCATGGTCGGCGGCCAGTGGGTGGCCCATCCAGGTGGCGATGGCGTCGCGTACACCGTCCGCATCGTGGATCAGGATCACGCGATCACCAAAGGCCTTACGGATTTCGACGTGAGCTCGGAAAAGTACTACATGCACGTGGACCCCGCCGTTCACGTGCTGGCGGTGACGGATTTTGGTGATGTGGCCATGCCGATAGCATGGACCAAGCGCTATGGCAAAGGGCGCGTGTTCTACTGCTCGCTCGGGCACGTGGCGCAGGTGTTCGATCAGGACCCGCAGATTCTTGAGATGGTCAGGCGGGGGATGGTCTGGGCAGCCCGCAAGGGGGAGTAGTCTCGCGTCTAGAGACCGAGAGGGGTAGCCCCGATGCCGTAGGCCCAGCGCAGCCACAGGAACATCGCGGCGGTAAGAAGGGCTCCAGCGGAGATGACGGCGTCGAGCCAGACGAAGGATAGCGGTGAGAGATCGGTTCGGTGCGTGTCGCTGGCGAACGCTCGTGACGATAGCGCTCTCGAGAGATTCTCGGCGGCCCGCAGGCTTGTGATGATTACCGCCACGCCAATGGGGACATAGGCTCGGGCACGTTTCAGAAGCCCGCCCTTGGAGAGATCCAAGGCGCGGGCTTGTTGGGCATCTGAGATGGTGCGAAAGCTAGCCGCGATCGCCGGGACAAAGCGCAAGGCCATGGCCAGCGCGAGACCAAAGGGGTAGGGAAGGCCCAAGGCTACCAGGCCTCGCACCAGGCTCGACTGATCCGTTGGGAAAAGCCAGATCGCCATCGCCAGTGCTAGGGCGATGATCCGTAGTGCGGTGGCGCTGGCTTCCGCGAGGGCGCCGAGGGACAACGACCATCCCCATAGCTCGAAAAGGGTGGGGCCATGCTGAGGATTGAGCAACGTCCCCAGCAAGACGATCAGGAGCATGGTGGGCGCGGAGAGAACCCATAGGGCTCGGATACGTTCCCAAGGGATGCGCGCGCTCAGGAGAATGGCGTGCACAAGCAGCGTGACCGTGGCGATCCAGAACAGGCTCTGCATCGCGAGCAGGATGGTCACCCCTGCCGCAGCCATGGCCAGCTTGGTGCGCGGGTCAAGGCGGTGGAGCCAGGATTCTCCTGGGCTGTAGAGATCCAGGGCAAGTGTCATGGCCGGTGCTCCAGTTGGCGTAGGATTGCCTCGGCAGCCTCCGAGACGGTGAGGGCATCCCCAGGGATTCCGCAATCGGCC
>CAYOBT010000195.1:0-5384 GCA_964402205.1 uncultured Anaerolineales bacterium | reverse complement strand
CGTAGAAGATCATTCGCTTGGTGGGCAGCGTGTCTTTCCATCGCCACACCCGTCCGATGTCCGGGTCATCGTGGGTGGGTGGTACGGGGCGACGGCTCCCTGTGACGGCTCCCCAGAGCGTTGGCATGTCGATCCGCTTGTCGCCAAAGACAAAGCAGAATCCAACCTCGTCGACAAAGTCGAGGGTCTCTTGCTCGGTGGTAACGCGCTGCCGCGGTGTGCGATGATAGCGGAGGTCGCGGAGCTCTTCCAGTACCGTCAGCGACACCGTCGGCATGGAGTTCCTCGTCCTAACCGCTTCCTTGGCGGAATCGCTCGGTGAGCGCAGGCAAAATGTCGCGATAGTCGGCCACAATACCGTACGTCGCGATGCGAAAGATAGGGGCCTCGGGATCCGTGTTGATGGCAACAATGACCCGTGATGTGCTCATGCCTGCCTGGTGCTGGATGGCACCAGAGATGCCGCAGGCGATATAGAGGTCCGGTTTGACGGTGCGTCCTGTCTGTCCCACCTGGTGGGCATAGTCAATCCAGCCGGCGTCCACGGCCACACGCGAGGCGCCTACTGCGCCGCCGACCGTCGCCGCAAGCTCGCGCAGCGGCTCGAACCCCTCTGGCCCGCCGAGGCCACGTCCGCCTGCAATGATGATGCTGGCATCCGCAAGATTGACTTCGCTGGCGTAGCGGACTGCCTCCAACACCTCGGTTGGGATGTCGCTAGCGTCCAGGTCTACGGGCACATGCTCGATCGTTCCTTGGCGTTGGGGATCTGGGATCGGCGCGTCAAACACGCGATGACGCACCGTTGCCATCTGTGGCTTGTGGTAGGGTGTCAGGATCGTGGCCATGATATTGCCGCCAAAGGCGGGCCGCGTCTGCTGAAGGAGGCCGGACTCTGGGTCGATCTCCAGAGCGGTGCAGTCAGCCGTGAGTCCGGTGTGAAGCGCGGTGGCTACGGAGCCCGCCAGGTCGCGGCCGCGCGACGAAGCGCCCAGGAGCAGGATATCCGGACGGCCCCGCCCGACCATGTCGCCGAGCACTTGAGCATAGGGCTCGGTACGGAACCGGGTGAGGGATGGCGCGTCGGCCACAAGCACGTGATTCGCCCCGTAGGCGATGGCATCCTGGGCGATGGCATTCATCTTGTGGCCCAAGACGCAGGCGGTCAGCGGAACGCCGAGCCTGTCCGCGAGCGCTCGTCCTTTGCCGATCATTTCCCAGGAGATGGGTTGCGCCTCGCCATCCAGTTGCTCCACAAAGGTCCACACGCCGGCGTATCCCTTGGGCGTCGATGGCTCGGCCGGTGCCTCGGGGATGCTCAACGCGTCCTCGGGGCAGCTATCGATGCACGCGCCGCAGAGGGTGCAGGCATCGTTCACCATGGCGATGCCTTGCTCTAGGGTGAGCGCACCAAACGGGCAGATGTCCACGCAGATGCCGCACCCCACGCAACGTTCCGGATCAATGATCAGCTGCGCCACATCCCCTCCTAGACCAGGCGATCGGCGATGAGTTGCTCGGCGAGGGCAACGGCGGCTTGCTCGGGCGTGTCGCCATCGAACAGTTGGAGGCGCCCCTCGTGGCGCGGCGGTGCAAAGATGCGTGCCACGCGTGTGGGCGACCCTTCCAGCCCCAAGAGCTGCGGTTCAATGCCTGGGAGATCATCCGGCGTCCACACAGGAATGTCCAGGCGCTCGGCGCGTCGGATGCGCCGAAAGGTTGGAAAGCGGGGGATGTTGATGTCCTTGAGGACAGTGAGCACGGCCGGTAAGCTGGTAGCCACGAGCTCATGCCCCTCCTCGAGGAGCCGCCGAACGACAATGTGCCGCGCGTCCTCGTCGAGAGAGACGATCCTGGAGACATAGGTGAGCTGCGGGATACCGAGCTGGCCGGCAATGCCAGGCCCTACCTGGCCGGTGTCGCCATCGACCGCTTGTTTTCCGCATAGGACGACATCGTAGGTCCCGAGTTTCGCGATGGCCCGTGCCAGGGCATAGGAAGTCGCCCACGTATCGGACCCAGCGAACGCCGGTGAGGATAGGAAGACAGCGTCGTCGCATCCCATGGCGACAGCGTCGCGCAGTTCCTTCTCCGCCTGGGGTGGTCCCATGGTGAGGACTGTGACGGTTCCGCCGTGCCGCTCGCGAAGCCGCAGCGCCTCTTCGATGGCGTACATGTCAAAGGGGTTGATGATGGAGCCGACCTCTGAGCGCATCAACGTGTTGGTTTCTGGGTTGATGCGGACCTCGGTGGTTTCTGGGACCGACTTGATGCAGACGATGGCGCGCAAACTGGCATCCTCCTGGGACGGGCGGCGATTCTGTCACCCGAGTATACACCAGCGGCGAACGACAGGCCAAGGCCGCTTCCAGCGGGGCTTGTGGGAGGTGGCCCTGGATAATACAATTGGGGTGCAGCGATCGTGACGATGGCGCGTACAAAGGAGGAGGCATGTTGCAGGGGATTCACTGGCTCGGTCACGCTAGCGTGCGCATCGATGATGTGATCACTATCTACATCGATCCCTGGAAGGTAGCGGAGCCCAAGCAGGCCGATCTCATTCTGGTGACACACGAGCACTTTGACCACCTATCCAAAGACGATATTGTCAAGCTCAGCGGCCCTGAAACGATGGTTGTGGCGTCGCGGGGCGCGGCAGCCAAGCTGTCTGGCGAGGTCAAGGCCGTTGGCCAGGGTGAACGCTTCCAGGTCGCTGGCGTGTGGGTAGAAACCGTGCCGGCATACAACACCGACAAGCCCAATCACCCGAAATCTGCCGGACACGTTGGCTATGTGGTGGAACTGGAGGGGAGACGCATCTATCACGCAGGCGACACCGACGTCATTCCCGAGATGGAAGACATAGCGTGTGACGTGGCCATCCTGCCAGTCGGGGGCACCTATACCATGGACGCCAAGGAGGCGGCGCAAGCGCTAGAGGTGCTGCAACCCCAGTTCGCCATCCCGATTCACTGGGGCGAGGTCGTCGGGTCTGGAAAGGACGCGAAGCGGTTCCAGTCGCTGGCGCCAGAGGGCGTCCGCGTGGAGATCCTGGCGCGTGAGTAGCCGCTAGTGGTACCGCGTGACGCGGAATCGGTACATAGCATAGGGCTCGTCGGGCGCGATCCACGCCTTTCTCAAGGCGATGTGGACTTGCTGCTCTGGCGTGTCCACTCCCTGTAGGTCAGGGAGGAGGAGACCCCGGCGGCGACCGCGCTCGACAATCACACCGTACTGTTTGGGGTCCAGCTCGTCCATCGCGCCTATGGGTTCGGCCGGCTCGAGCACGTCGACCGAGATCTCCAGATCCTCTAGCTCGTCTGGCGTCACGGGCGCAAAGCGCGGGTCACGGCTGGCAGCGCTGATGGCGTTGGCGATGACCTCCTGAGCCAACGTCGGCTGCGTGGGTTCGATGGTGCCGATGCATCCGCGAAGGGCGCCGTTCTTGTGCAGCGAGACGAACGCCCCCGCCTGTTGCTGCATGACAGGGCCGGGGGATTCGGGGGGCGCTATCTTGGCGCCGCGGGTGACGTAGGCTTGGATGGCGCGTCGTGCCAATTGCACCAACGGGTGTTCGGTCTGGCGCTCACTCATGGGTGACTATCCCTCCTCGGCCAACTGCTCCAAGACCGTACGTAGCCGCGCCGGGTGGTTCGTGATAATGCCATCCACGCCCATTTCACAGAGGCGGCGCATCTCCTCGGGCGCGTCCACCGTCCACGCATTCACTTGGCGTCCACGCTGGTGGGCGCGTTGCACGTATTGATCGTCGACCTGGCTATGGTGAGGGTGCAGGGCGTGGGGCCGTACGAGGGGTGCTGGCCAGCCGCTTCCCAGGAACAGGGGCATATTCGGGGCCGTGAGCAGTGCGCGGCGCAGCTGAGGAGCGCGGTGTCGGACCCGCCACAGCGCTATTGGGCTGAATGATGAGATCAGCACGCGATCGCCGATGCTCCGACGGCGGACCAGGTCGATCACGCCATCCTCTAGGCCCTCATCTCTGAGCCCCGTGGATTTGATCTCGATGTTGATGAACAAGGATTCATCCACCAGGTCGGCGACGTCGGCCAGCGTGGGAATGACCTGTCCCTCGTACCGGGCGTCGAACCAGCGCCCAGCGTCAAAGAAGCGCAGTGTCTCCAGGCTCATGTCGCGCACCCGGCCTGAGCCGTTGGTTGTGCGATCGATGGTGTCGTCGTGGATGACCACGACGTCGCCAGAGGCGCACATCGTGACATCGAGCTCGATGCCGTCTGCGCCCGCACGCGCGGCAGCCTGAAACGCTGCCAGGGTGTTCTCAGGCGCCTCGCCAGAAGCGCCGCGATGCGCTATGATGAGAGGGCGATGACCTTCCCGCGTGTCCAGCAACTCTGACCTCCTACCGTCGGGCATTCTCTCACAGGGCTGTGCACTCTACCAGTCGCCCGTCAGCTCGATCCATTCGACCGGATTGACGGCAACCCCCAGCACGCGCATCTCCCAGTGCAAGTGCGCTCCCGTGGACAGTCCGGTGCTGCCCACGGATCCCAGTATGTCGCCGGCAACGACCGTCTGGCCCGGCTCGACGGCCACATCCGTCAGGTGGTAGTAGCCCGAGACGACGCCTGCGCCGTGATCGACAAAGACCGCGTTCCCACGTACCTGCAATGGCTCGGCAGCAATGACCACGCCAGGAGCAGGCGCGAGCACCGGCGTGCCTGCTCCTGCGCCGAGATCCAGGCCGGTGTGAAAACCGGTCATCTGACCGCCGTAGCTTCGCCGCGTCCCGAACAAAGACGTGATGCGAGGATCGACCGGCCACGCGAACGATCCATCCCAGGCGATGTGTGGCGAGTAGGTCGCATAGATGGCGGCGATCATCTCCAGCTCTGGCTGGGTGATCTCGGGCGCGAGCAGCTTGCTCGTCTCGGAGGATAGCGGGATGTACTCCTCGCCATAGTTTCCTGCAACCACCTGGATGGCTGTGCTCAGTGTCACTACCCGGCCATCTTCGGTATATAGTGTCAAGGTGATTGGCTGCGTCTCGATATCAGCCATGGCACTGACGCCAAGCAGCGCGCGATGATAAAGGCCGTCATCCGACACGAACGGCAGCTCGCCGTAGGTATATGCGCCGTCTACCTTGGCTGGTAGATTGGTTTCCACGGTGAGACGGCAGGTGCTACCTTGGGGCACTGCCGCAGTGTTCAGCGAGATGCTTACCTCTAGCGGCACAGGCGTGGGCGAGGGCGTCGGCGTAAGTGTCGGCGTTGGCGTCGACGTGGCGGTGGGCGTCAACGTGGCTGTTGCCGTCGCGGTGGCTGTGGGGCTACGTGTAGCAGTGGCCGTCGGGGCCACCAAGGGCGCTGCCACGGAACACCCCGCCAGCGCGAACGCGATCAGCA
>CAYOBT010000194.1:0-5405 GCA_964402205.1 uncultured Anaerolineales bacterium | reverse complement strand
AAGGTGGTCATCTGCGCGACTAGCCCCTGCAGCTCGTTCGTATCCTGATTGATGCGGGTCATCAGCCGCCCGATCTGGTTCTTGTCGAAAAAGTCGATGGGCAGCACCTTGAGGTGCGAGAAAAGTTGATCGCGGATGCCCGCGGTGAATCGAGCGCTCACGTTGACGGTCATCCAGTTGATGAGCACGCGTGACGCGACGCGGACTAGGCGCACCCCGAGAAGACCTAGCACAACGTACAGCAACCAGTCGGGACGACCTCCCACGCTGAGCACATCATCGATGAGGATGCGCGTCAAGTACGGCGGCGTCAGGTCCAGCAGCGTGCCCACGATCAACAGCCCCACGATGGCGGCCATGGAGCCCCAGTACGGACGCGCTAGCTGCATCAGCCGCTTGAGCGTCTGGCCGCGCTGCACGCAACGCGGACAGACCTTGGCCGAGGGATCGAGAAGTGGCCGCCCGCAGACCTGGCAGACGTTGCCGCCTGCGTAGGGATCGGGCAGCTCTGCATCCTTGCCCAGCGTGGCGCGCTCGGTGAGATAGTGAGCTATCCGGCCAAAGCGGTCCGTGAGCTCGTTGGTGTAATGCAAGAGCACACGCGGCTGCTCATCGACGGTGACCTCGAGTAGGCCGTTGCCGACACAGCGCTCAATACGTGCGCTTTGGATGCGGTCGAGGGGATACTTGTAGCGGACGTGCGCGGTGCCATTGTGGCGCTCGACCACGCGGAGATCGCGGTCATCGAGAAGGAGCCATTGCTCGCCGAACTGGCCATCGGGCCCCAGGTCGGCCTTGAGGAGAATACGCTGCAGCTCTGTTGGAGAGCCATCCTCGTCCAGAGCTACCTTCACCGAGGTTGGTACCTCGGCGGACAGTATCGGCCGTTCGTCCGTTTCCTCGTGACTCTCGCCAGACATGCCTGCCTCCTTGCGCAGAGAGCCCGCCAAACGGGTGGTGATTGGCCCCATGTGGGCTATTCCCACAAAAAAGAGGCCACCGCCCGTCGCACGGTGTCCTTCCTCCACGCCTACGAGGTTAGCTGTCGGGCTCGGGCCGAAGAAGTGGCCCTACGGATGTCTTACCGACTCGCCCCGTTACTGGTTCCCCCGCTGCCAAGCCCCTACGCGAGGAAGCCTGGCACTCGGCGATGCTATGCTTTTTTCGTTACGCATGACACCCTACCACAACCGGGCCGGATTGTCAAGGTCCAGCGGGCAAAGATCGGCGGAGCGCGTAGCTGTTCCCGGACACCCGGCGCTGGACGCGCGCGCTATCCAGGAGTAGAATCAGAGTGTGGAGCGATCAAACGCCGCAAAAGGGGTGGTAGGCGATGGGCTTTCTCAGCAAGCTCTTTGGCAAGGGGAAAGGCAAGGGGGGAGAGGCGGGCGACCCTCACGGGCTGCATCTCTATTTCAAATGTGACAAGTGCGGTGAGGTGATCCCGGTGCGCGTGGACAAGCGCAACGACCTCAACCGCGAGGAGGGCGGCCCGGGGCCGCTGCTCCTGCGCAAAGAGGTGATGGGTAGCGGACGCTGCTTTGAGCTGATCCGAGCAGAGATCTGGTTTGATGCCAACTATGACGTCGCCCAGGCCAACGTCGATGGGGGCGCCCTAGTATCCAAAGAGGCATACGACGCGTACATGGCCGAGCAGGCCTAACTCGTCTAGGGCCATGCCAGGCGGGGGCTGCACGTTGCAGTCCCCGCGTTTGCTTTGCAGGCGGCGGACGCCCGCCAGCCTAGCTGGGTTCAGCCGCCGGCCTCGTGCGTCAGGATGATGGCCTGCGCGATCTCTTTCATGGCCTTGCGCGTGTTCATGGACATCTTCTGGATACGGCGGAAGGCCGCCGCCTCGCTCAGCCCCTGGGCATCCATGAGGATGCCTTTCGCGCGATCCACGAGCTTGCGCGTCTCGAGCTGATCCTGAAGATCGTCCACCTCGCGCTCCAGCTCGCGGAACTCCCGAAAGCGCGACAGCGCAATCTCGATGGCAGGCGCGAGATCGGCTTCTTGGATCGGCTTGACAAGATAGCCGACCACGCCAGCATCCTTGGCCCGCTCTACGAGATCCTTCTGGCTAAAGGCGGTCAGCAAGACCACCGGCGCGATCCGCTCCCCGGTGAGGATGCGGGCCGCCTCGATGCCGTCCATGTCCGGCATCTTGATGTCCATGAGGACCACGTCCGGCCGCAGCTCGCGCGCCAGGTTGACGGCACTGCGCCCATCTCCGGCCTCGCCTACCACCAGGTAACCTAGGTTCCCCAACATCTCACGGAGATCCATGCAGATGATCGACTCGTCGTCAGCAATGACCACACGAACACGCTCCACGGTCAGCCTCCTCCCACCACTGCCTTGCTAAAGCGGACCACGGCTCGCGTGAGCTCGCCGCGCTCCAACAGGAACTCCCCCCGAAGGTCTCGCTCCACCATGCTCCGCACAATGCTCAGCCCCAGATTCGCGTTGGTATCCAACGTGAACCCATCGGGCAAGCCTGCACCGTCATCGCCCACGGTGATGCCCACAGCATCCCCGTGATCCTCCAACGTGACCCACACGTGCCCACTCGAGCGCGATCCGATGCCATGCTCTACCGCATTCTGCACCAGCTCGTTGATCACAAGCGCGCATTGCGTGGCCCTCTCGGCCGGCAGCCAGATATCCGAGCCCTCCACCGACAGCTCGACCTGCTTGGTCGGATCGATGAGCCCTTGCTGTGTCTGGCTCAGGATGCGATGGGCGACCTCTTGCAGGTTGATGGTGCCCGTCGCGTTACGGGACAGGAACTCGTGCACCACCGCCACGCTCAGGATGCGGTTGACGCTCTCTCCCAAAGCACCGCGCACCTCTTTCGAGTCGCTGCGACGCGCCTGCATGCGCATCAACGAGGCGATCACCTGCAGGTTGTTCTTGACGCGATGGTGCACCTCGCGAATGAGCGCCAGCTTGCTCTCCAGCTCGCGTTGCGTCTCCACGGCCTCGGTGGCGTCGTGCACCAGCAGCAGCACACCCCGCAACCTAGGCGCGGGCCAGTGCCTGATCCACGGCAGCGGGAGCCAGGCGGGCGGCCAGGTCTCGTCGCGGGCCGTCACGGGCAGAGCCTTGCGCACCAGCGTACGCCCGTACTGCTCATCGGTGTGCTCTATGCAGCGCTCAGTGTCGACGACCTCTGCTACCAGGTCCTGATCAGGCGTCTCAAGGTCCCCCAGGCGGCGGCCGACCAAGTCATCGCGGTAGCCCAAGCGTCGGTAGATGCCCGCTGCCACGCCGCTCGCGTAGCGCACGCGACGATCAAGCCCCACGTAGAGGATACCGTCATGCTCGCCAAAGGGCGAGAGCCCGCAGGCACCTTCGAGCTCGCCGCGGAGCACCATGGCAAAGAACATCTGCAGCGCCCGCCGAAAGGCCGCTGAACGCCGCCGATGACGTTCGTATGCCAGCCAGTACGAGTCTTGCGCCAGAACGGCGATGATCCGCGCGTCATGCCCGCGTACACCGTGCACGAGTCGGGCCACTGAGGACCCGCGGACCTCCACTGTCCGTACGCGCGTCGGCCGCGGCCCTCGATCAAAGGCCGCCAGCACATACTCGTACTCGGCAGGAGACGCGACCGACCCGACGCGATCCTTCTCGTACAGCGGCGTCACCGAGTGAGGCATCGCCTGCGCGACAATGCGCACACGTCCATCGCAGCCCCGGCAGAACAGAAGCAGGTCGGACCGACCCAGGTCTGCCAGGATCGGCATATCTCCCACGACATGCTCTAACAAGGCCGCGTCCTCGGCCACGAGATCGCATTGACCCAGGTCCGCTCCGTTTGGCATACGGCCATTATAGCACAGGCGTCAGAGCCGGTGAAACCCCGCCGGCCGCATAGCTAGCGGCTTGCGCCTAGCTCGCGAGCCCCTATACTACTCGCTGTGCCCGCGTTGACCGGATCGCCACGCCTTCGCACCAGAAAGGGGATCGCCACCATGGTCGCCAACTCGACGACGACCTTCACGCGACGACTCGGCCGCACGGACTTGCAGGTATCTAGGCTCTGCATCGGCGGCATTCCGATCACCAACGTGGATGACGTGACGTCTGACGCCATCATCAATGCCGCTCTGGATGGCGGCATCAACCTGCTCGAGATGTCCCACGCCTATGGCAATGGCACGTGCGAGCGCAAATTCGGGCGCATCCTCAAGACCCGCCGCGATGAGTGCGTGCTCCACTCGCGCGCCATCGTCCGCACCGGAGAGGAGATGACCTCCTCCATCGACGCCAGCCTGCGCAATCTGCAGACGGATCACATCGACATCTATGGCGTCCACGATATCAATTGTGAGGTTGGGCGCCGCGAGGGGTTCCTCGAGGACCAGGTCGGCGCTCTCATGCGCGCCCGCGAGGCCGGCAAGATACGCTTCCTCGCCGTCAGCGGCCACCGGCAGGATGACTTGATCGCCGCTCTACGCACCGAGGCGTTCGACGTGGTGATGGTAGCCGTTAACCCCCTCGACCTTGACATTGCGGAGGCCGTGCTGCCCGTCGCCCGGGAGCTTGATCTCGGCGTCATTGCCATGAAGCCCTTTGCGGGCGGTCTCTTTACCGAGCGGCCGGACATCTCGCTACGCTATGCCTTGGCCCAGGACGTCTCTACGGTTAGCGCCGGCGTCAAGAGCGTGGCCGAGCTGGAGGAGGACCTTGCCATTGCGCGGGCGTACCAGCCCCTGAGCGTGGCAGAGCTGGAGAGCCTAGTGGACGAGGCCGCGGAGGCCACGGCTCAGCTCGGGAAGCATATCTGCAGGCAGTGCGGCTATTGCCTTCGCGATGACGGCTGCCCCGAGGATATTGATATCCCGCGCGTGTTCTTTATCGAGCGGGCGGCCAAGCGCTACTTTTCGCCCGGATGGGCCAAGCAGGCATACGAGGAGCTGCTCACCCGAGCCGACGCCTGCATCGAGTGCGCGTCCTGCGAGGAGCGCTGCCCGTACGATCTGCCCATCCGCGAAATGCTCGTAGAGGCGCACGCGACCCTGACGGCGTAGCGTCCGGGACCTCCTGGTTTGCGCCAAAGGTCTCGCGTCAAGAGTGCGTATACTCGGTATGAGGAGTCGAGGGACCGCGACCATGCACCGTTGGGTCGGGCCCGCAAGGAGCATAGGCCGTGAAGCTCAGCTGTCTGCCCGTCTCGTTGTTCGCGGATATCATCAGCGGCCGCATGTCCATCGCTGAATGGGCCCGCCTTGCGACAGAAGTGGGGCTGGACGGTCTGGACCTCAGCGTTCTGTTCCTAAAGAGCCTCGATGCCGCCTATCTCGGTGGCGTGCGTGATGACAGCAAAGCGGCCGGCCAGCGCCTGCTCATGCTGGCGACGGACCCCGATTTCACCCATCCCGAGCCAGCGGAACGCCCAC
>CAYOBT010000193.1:0-5418 GCA_964402205.1 uncultured Anaerolineales bacterium | reverse complement strand
GCGAGCTGTTGACCACCATGGTATGCTTGAGGGCAGGCCGCTGTCTCTTGAGGCCCAAGGCGCGTGCTAGCCGGGATGAGGCCTCGACAGTGACAGAGTGCGCCAAGGCTTCAGGTGGCCGCTTCGGTTCGCCACGATGGTCGAGCTGCGTGCCGATATCCGTTTCGATGTCCTGATACAGGCTGCCCCCGGCGGCAACGTTCAGGAGCTGAATGCCACGGCAGATGGCGAGGATTGGTTTCCCTTCTTGCAGCGCCCAGCGGGCGAGCTTGAGCTCCGCCTCGTCTCGGTCGGGGTCGATGGACACGCTCTGGCCTGTGTTCTGCTCACGGTAGCGCTCGGGGGCCACGTCTCCGCCGCCGGTCAGCAAGAGCCCGGAGCTTTGTGCGTAGGCGAGATGTAGTTCCTGTTCGTCCTCTGTGGGCTGCAGGAGATGATAGGCAGCGCCAGCCCGTGTGAGGGCCCGGAGATAGGCTGGCATGACGGCTTGCCGACGCGGGTTCGTCCCCAATGGGACAGCCACAAGGGGCGCTCGACGAGGGCTTTCTGGCTCTGGATGGGCTTGCCACAAGGCGATGGCCCGGCGATGCTGGCGGAAGGCGATCGGGCCGGGCACCTCATCGATGGCAAAGAAGCGCGCCTCGACAGCGTCGTCGCGTGGTGCGATCTCGCCGCCTTCTGCCCTCGCTGCGTACAGGATGATGACACCGCCCGGCGCGTCGCCGTCGTAGAACGCCTCTGCAACGAGGAGCCGCTCCAGGGCAACTCGGAGACCGGTCTCTTCTAGGGTCTCCCGAATGGCTGCGTCCTCTGGCGTCTCGCCGACCTCTGCGTAGCCAGAAGGGAGGGCCCATCTGCCCAGGCCCGGAGGGACGCCTCGTTTGATGAGCAGTATGCGATCGTCCTGGTGGACGAGCGTGCCGGCTGCGACGATGGGGTTGACATAGTGCACATACCCGCAGAAAGCGCAGACGGCCCGCTCGCGTGCGTGGACATAGCGAGCGCTCAATGGGGCCCCGCACTGGGGGCAGTATCGAGCTGAGGGCATGCTGACTTCCTTGGCTACCAACAATTCAGCGCCTGCCATTATACCGGCTCTATGGGATGCTCCAAGCGAACGTCGGGCGGCCTTTGCAGCGTTGACAGCGCTACCCGGCGATTCTATACTTTCCACCCACGTGTGCAGGAATACCTCTGGGATGAGACGGGCATGTCCAAGCGTACGCGGGTGACACCCATCCGCCGACAGTATCTCGATATCAAGCGACAGCATCCCGATGCCATCGTTTTCTTCCGGCTGGGCGATTTCTACGAGACCTTTGACGAGGATGCCCAGCTTGTCGCCGACGAGCTGGACGTCGTGCTCACGTCGCGGAATGTGGCCAAAGGCCAGCGTGTGCCCATGGCTGGCGTGCCGCACCACGCTGCGGATGGCTACATCGCCAAGCTGATCTCACGCGGGCTGAAGGTCGCCATCTGCGAGCAGACTTCCGACGAGCCGGTGAATGGCCTCATGGAGCGCGAGGTCGTTCGCATCGTCACGCCCGGCACGGTGGTCGAGCCCTCTCTGCTGGCGGAAAAGCGCAACAACTATCTTGCCGCAGCCGTTTGGTCGGAGGGCGCCGTTGGTCTGGCCTATGCCGATATCACCACGGGTGAGTTCCTGACGGCGCAGCTCCAGGGCCGCGAGTCCGACGCGGATCTGCTGCGCGAGCTGGATCGTCTACAGCCAGCAGAGCTGATCATCAGCGACGGCGGCGAGCCGCATGACACGATGGGCGACGCCGAGACCGTGGAGGCGCACCGGCGCTATCCCGTTTTGGCGAACACGGAGACCCCTCTCACGCTGTACGACGCCTGGCGCTTTGAGGAGGGTAACTGCGAGCGCGCTCTCAAGGAGCACCTCGAGGTAACCACGCTGTCGGGATTCGGCTGCGAGGACCTTCCCGCTGCTAAGCGCGCGGCCGGCGTGATCGTGCAGTATCTTCGCGAGCACCAACCGGCGGCGCTATCACAGCTGCAGCACCTGGCCACGTACAGCGTCTCGGCCTTCATGACACTCGATATGGCCACACGGCGGAATCTGGAGCTCACCGAAACACTGCGCGACGGGCGCGTGCACGGCTCCCTTCTGGGCGTGCTGGACGCTACGCAGACTCCTATGGGAGGCCGGACTGTCCGCCGTTGGATCACGCAGCCGCTTTTGGACAGGGATGCGCTGGAAGCACGGCTTCAGGTGGTCGATGCCTTCTTCCGAGATGCGGCGCGACGCACCGCTCTGCGCGAGATTATGCGGGGTTTCGGCGACCTGGAAAGGCTGACTAACCGCGTGGTGCAGGGAATCGCAGGGCCGCGCGATCTGACCGGGCTGAAAGAGGCCCTCGAGCGAATGGTGGGGATTCGCTCAATCGCGCTGGCCTTGGCCACAGAGACCGCCGTCTCGGGCGTGTCCGAGCGCTATCCTCTCTGCCCCGATGACCTCGTCACGTGCGATGAGGCGGTGGAATTGATCGGTCGCGCTCTCGTCGATGAGCCACCAGCCACCACGACCAGTGGCGGCTATATTCGAAAGGGCTACTCGGAGGAATTGGACCAGGTCGCGGGTTCGGTGGACGAGGCCAAGCGTTGGGTGGCCGACCTTGAGCGCCAGGAGCGCAAGCGCACCGGCATCAAGTCGCTCAAGGTAGGTTACAACAAGGTGTTCGGCTACTACCTGGAGGTCACCAAGGCCAACACCGATGCCGTTCCTGAGGAGTATATCCGCAAGCAGACGCTTGTGAACGCCGAGCGGTACATCGTCCCTGAGCTCAAGGAAAAAGAGTCGGTTATCCTGAACGCTGAGGAACGCATGCGTGAGATCGAAGCGCGAGCGTACCAGGGCGTACTGCTTGGTCTAGGCCAGATGGCGGATCGCATGCTGGCGGCCTCGCGCGCCGTGGCGCACCTGGACGCCCTCGCCGGATGGGCTCACCTGGCAGCCGCTCACGACTATGTGAGGCCCGACCTACACGACGGGTATGAGATCGACATCGAGGCTGGACGACATCCCGTGGTGGAACAGATGCCGCTGGGCGAGCCGTTCGTACCCAACGATTGCCAGATGGCTCAGGGAGCGGCGCTCCACGTGATCACGGGGCCGAATATGAGCGGCAAGTCTACCTATCTGAGGCAGGTGGCCCAGGTCGTACTGATGGCGCAGATTGGCTGCTTTGTGCCGGCGAAGAGAGCCAGCATTGGGATTGTGGATCGCATCTTTGCCCGCGTTGGGGCGCAGGACGAGATCGCCCGTGGTCAGAGCACGTTCATGGTCGAGATGGTCGAGATGGCGAACATCCTGAATCACGCGACGTCACGCAGCTTGCTGATTCTCGATGAGATCGGTCGCGGTACGAGCACGTACGATGGCATCTCGATTGCCTGGTCGGTGGTGGAGTACCTCCACAACCATCCCAAGCTTGGCTGCAAGACACTCTTTGCGACGCACTATCACGAGTTGACCCAACTCGAGGAGTTGCTGCCGCGCGTGCGAAACTATAACGTTGCGGTGGCGAGCCGCGGGAAGGAGATCGTCTTTACCCGCCATGTGGAGCCCGGCGGTGCTGATCGGAGCTATGGCATCCATGTGGCTCGTATGGCTGGACTTCCGCCTGGCGTGATCCACCGGGCTGAGGCGATCCTGCAGGATCTGGAGGCCGATGGTGCGGAGCCGACGCCGCGTCGCGGCCGTTCGCCGGAAGAGCCGCAGCAACTCTCGCTCTTTGCTGGCGATCACCCGCTTCTGGCCGAGCTCCGAGAAATGGACCTCATGACCATGTCACCCATGGACGCACTCAACGCCCTCTATGAAATGCAAAAGCGCCTTACAGGGTCCGATTAGACGCTGCTCGCTGGGGAGCATCGGGCTGTACCTGGCCATCGTCCTGGCCGGGGTGCTAGGATGGCTGGTCGGCGGCCCGCTCCACGAGCAGGCTGGGATCACGCAGGACAGGTTGGACGCGGCATCTCCGCCTCTTGCGCTCGGGAGATCCGTCGGACAGAGTTTCCTGGCTGAACGTCCGGGGCTAGCGTGGATAGAGATCTACCTGGTCCGCTATGAGGACGAGGCAGATGGCCCCTCGGAGGGGACGCTGACGCTCACCCTCGAACGCGAGGACGAGGTCGGGTCGCCTGTCGTGGCCACGCACGCGATTGGCGCGCTCGAACACAACCAGAAGCTACGTTTCTCGCTCCCCCCTCAGCTAGATTCCCAAGGCACGCGGTATCGCTTCTCGCTCACTTGCGATGCGGATGCCGGTCTCTCGGCCTGGTACACAGAGTATGAGGCCTATGCACCGGGCAGTCTCCTACTGGACGGTGAGCCCCATGAGGGCGATCTCCATTTCTCCGTGGGGTACCGCTATGGCCCAGCCGAGGTGCTGCGCGACCTTGGAAGCCAGGTGGGGCGCTGGTGGCCTGGCGCAGCGGCGCTGCTGATCGTGTTGGTTCTCCCAGGGCTGGGGATCCTCTTGCTGCTCAGAGGCTGCGGGGATGCCGACTTGTGGGAGAACTTGGGGCTCGTCGGCGCGCTCAGCGCTTGTCTCTGGGCGCTGGCTTTTCTGTGGGCAAGCGTATGCGACTGGCGACTGGGTCCTTGGGTGGGGGGCTTGCTGGCGATAGGGTTGGCTCTGGTTGGCATAGCATGGCGTATCCGAGCAGGCGTTGGCTTGGGCATCCGTATCCGGCGTGACGGCAGCCGCTGGCCCGATCTGGTGATGGCGATGATCGTGCTGGCAACGGTGGCCACCAGGTTGCTGCATGTGCGCAATCTGGTGCTACCAGCGTGGGTGGATTCGCCGCATCACGTGCTGATGACCCAGCTACTGCTGGAGCAAGGGATGGTGCCCCGTGCGGCGCTGCCCTATATGCCCGTGAAGGGGCTGCATTATCACTTTGGGTTCCACGCCAGCGCAGCGCCGCTGGTCTGGTTCTCGGGGCTGGGTGCGTCCGATGCCGTGTTGCTGACTGGGCAGTTGTGGCAGATGCTCGCGCCTTTGGCGGCATACGCGCTCGCTCGTCATCTTTGGCGGAATCGCTGGGTGGCGGTCAGTGCCGCCGGACTGGTCGGCGTATGGCTCTATATGCCAGCCTACTATACGACGTGGGGGCGCTATCCTCACTTGGTCGGGCTGACGCTGTTCTGCTTGGTCGCGGGGCGTGTGCCCGATCTCTTGCGTAGAGAACGCGTGGGCCGTAAGGAGATAGCGTTGACCGGCTTGCTATCGGCGGGCCTGGGGTTGGCACACTTTCGCATCCTGGTGCTGTACGTCTTGTGGTGGCTGGTCGCGCTGGCTGTGGTAGCTTGGGAACGGCATAGAGAGCCCGGATGGCTGCGATCGCTTGGCTTGCGCTCCGCCATCGTGGTGTTGTTGGTGATAGCGC
>CAYOBT010000192.1:0-5440 GCA_964402205.1 uncultured Anaerolineales bacterium | reverse complement strand
ACCATCTGCACCTGCTCGGCGAGGGCCGGCTTGATCATACGCCGCCAGAGCGCAGGACGCATCATCATGGCCCGCTGGCTGGCATAGTCGTCGCCGAGCCATACCAGATCTACATCGTCACGGCATGTTGCCAGCCCTTGCTTGAGGATTTCCACATAGTAGGCGTGCTGGCTGCGGACAAAGGCTTCGAACAACGCCGGCTCGAGGAGCATCTTGGTCAGCGCTTCCTCCATGCCAAAAGCCTCGCAGGCGCCGCAAAACAGCGGCATCCATGGTGGTGTGTAGACGATGGCATGGTGCGGCCATTCTCGGCGAGCGCTCGTGGCGTCGGGCACGCGCCAGAGCGACGGATCGGCACGAGGCAGCGCCTCCACGTCGGCCACCGACTCGGCCTGAGCCAGCTCGCGCGCGAAAAGCGCATCCGAATAGGTGAGGGCCCGCTCCTTAGGCAGCCCGTCCTCAGGCGGGACGACTTCGGGTCCCTCATAGTTCTGGTAGATCCAGCGCAGATCGGTATTCAGCCAGTCCACGATTTCGTCTCGGTCTTGGAGGCCGTGCTCTTGGGCAAAGTAGGCCGCTAGTTCTGGCCAGATCGCGCCCTCCATCAGGTCATAGGGGGCGCGGTCGGTGGCCTCAAAGCAGAGTGTACGCAGCACCCGTTCGCGATGATCCATGGGAGTGGCGGTCAGAGGCTCGCCGCGGCGTGGTCCATGGCATCCAGCGTAAAGTCAATGTCTGCCATCGTGTGGGCTGCCGAGTACCCATGATGGGGAGATCCCTGCGCCAGATACACGCCTCGCTCCAGGCAAGCTAGATGGAATCTGTCTGCCATCGCGAGATCCTGCTGGGCGACGTCGCGGTAGTTGCGCGGCTCTTGGGCCAGACCAAACAGGAGCCCAAAGCGCGCCCCAACGCCCTGTACCCAACAGGGGATGCCGCGCCGCCCCATGATCTCGCGGATGCCGGCGTATAGGCGGTCGCCAAGGGCCTCGAGATGCTCGTAGAAGCCTTCCTGTGTCACCACGTCCAGGAACGCATGTGCGGCGAGAATCAGCGTCAGATGCGCGTTGTAGGTCCCCGAGTGCAGGGCTGGGCCCACGGGCGTGCAGGTCTCCATGATCTCGCGCCGCCCCATGAACACGGATAGCGGCATCCCGCCGCCCACGGACTTGCCGAGGCAGGTCATGTCTGGCGCCATGCTATGATGCGCGGTCAAAGTTTGGACGGCAGACCCAGGCCCGCAACGAAAGCCGGATAGGATCTCGTCAAAGATGAGCACGATGCCGTGCTCGCGTGTCAGATTGCGGACGGCACGGAGAAAGGACTCGGTCGGGACGAGCCCACAAGAGTCATAGTTGATCGGTTCCATGATGACGGCTGCGATCTCGTCTCCTCGCGCCAGCAGCGTGCGCTCTAGCGCTGCGACATCGTTAAAGGGCAAGATGGTAATGAGCTCGGCGCTCTGGGGCGGGATGCCGGCCGAATCCGCGACGGGGCGCGGATGATCAGCCGTTCCGGCCTGATCCAGCTTGGGCCAATGGCTAAATCCGAGGGTGTCGTTGACGCCGTGATAGTGTCCCTCGAACTTGACAACGCCCATGCGTCCCGTAAAGGCCCGCGCGACACGGACAGCATGCCAGGTGTCTTCGGTGCCCGTGCAGGTGTAGCGGACCATGTCGGTCTCAGGGAAGAGCTCCTTCAGCCGCTCGGCGAGGGCCACCTGATGCTCCGTCTCGGAGGAGCAGAGGATCCCCATCTCCAGGGCTTTTTGGACCGCTTCCACGATGGCTGGGTGGCCATGGCCCAACAGCGTCGCGCCGTGCGACATGCAGTAATCCACATAGCGGTTGCCATCCACGTCATAGAGGTAAGCGCCTTCGCCTCGCGCGACAAAGAGCGGGTGACCCAAGGCTCGGTCGAAGCGGGCCGAAGCGTTCACGCCGCCGGGAAGCGAGCGCGCGGCACGCTGCCAGAGCTGGCGACTGGTGGGCAGTTGGGGGCGCGATGTCATCTGGTCCTCCATGTGTGGGCGGCGAGATCGAATTCGATGTCAGGATCCAGCGGGTAGATGGGGCGGCCAAGCCTATCCCAGGGCAGGGCGGTCAGGTTGGGCGAGGCGGCTCCAGGCGCGTCCACGATGACGATCTCGTCATACAAGCCGTCATAGCCAGCTCGGAACGCGGCCGGCGACTTGACCTGGGTGATGCGGGCATACGCGGGATCCAGCCCCTGCGAGCGGTACAGTTGCGGATCCCACTGCGTGACCCCCTGGCTCATGACGACGATGTTGGTTTGGCCGATGGTGAGTACGGCGGTGGGTCCCATCCGGTGCTGTACGCCACGCATCCCGGGGCCATGGAAGCGGAAGATGCCATCGGAGAGCGATTTGACATAGGCGTTCACGACGACAGGCTCGGCGTATTGGGGCGCCAGCTTGCCTCCCAGGGCGATCCTGATGGAGGAACCGATGCCGGCGGCAGCGGCAGCATGGGCCGCTTGGGCGTCCACGATGTTGAGCAGGATGGGCACGTTGGTGGCACCAGCGTCCAGCACGGCCTTGAGGATGGCGGTGCCGTCTCCGGTCGACCCGGATGAGGTGGCGTCGGCCGAATCGCAGAGGATGATGCGGCGCGGCGGATCGGCCAGAGCGCGCTGGAGGGCTTTGGCGGGTGGGTAGAGCTCGGGGACAAAGGCGCCCCTGCGCTCCCAGAACATGGTGGCAAGCTCGCTCGCGCAGCTGGTGGCGGTGTGAGGGTCGTCATCGGTGACGACATAGACGCTGCAGCCGACGTCGGGAGCGTCCAACCATGGTTGCACGGCAAAGACGCCACCGTGCAGGATGCTGCCCTCGCGCTCCCAATGCAACACGCGGTTGATGACTTTGGAGAGGGGCCCATCCGTGTGGCGGGCGTTCTCCGCAGGCACGATCAACGGCAGTCGGACCAGGGCTGGCGTGGGTCGGATGTTGCCACGGAGAGTCGCCAGTAGGAGCTTGGCCGCCGTTTCGCCGGCCTCGTACATGTCCACGTGTGGCGCGGTATGGTACCCCACTAGGACGGTGGCGGCTTCTGCCATGCGTTGGGTGACGTTGGCGTGGAGATCAAGGGTGCCGAGAATGGGCGTGTCCTCGCCGACGATGGTTCGTACGGCGTCTAGCACGTCACCCGTGGCGTCGTCGGTTTCCTCGGCCATCATGGCGCCGTGAAGCACGAGCAAGACGCCGTCGAGGGGCAGGGACGCTCGGAGCCTCGCGAGTAGCTCGTCTCGGATGGCCGTGTAGGTTTCGGAGGTGATGGGGGCGCTGGATCCTGCTCGTGCCATCAGGAGCGGGATGACGCTCACGTCGCGCTCTGCCCGAAAGACGTCGAGCGCGCCGGCAGGCTCGGTGCGGGTGCCAACGGTCAGGGCGTACAGCTCATCGCCGACGCCATAGGCGCGGGCCTCAAAGCTCTCTTGCGTGGCAGCCACCGGGCAAAAGCTGTTCGCTTCGTGGGTAAAGGCCGCCATAGCGATGCGCATACTGCCCCCTTTGGTTGGATAGCGACCGAGGTTGGAATAGGGGCACGGGCGGTCAGAACCGGCCCCGTGCCCCGGCAGTCTAGTCGGCGGATGGGGAATGTCAAGGTCGGCCGCTGGCGTAGGCGCCGTGGTTCCCTATGATAGGTACTGCATGTGACAAGAAGGGATCGGGGTTGAGCATGGTTCATCCAGATGGTAGGGGCGCCGTTTTGGTTACGGGGGCATCGCGAGGCATCGGTCGAGCCACGGTGCATGCGCTGGCAGATGCTGGCTTGACGGTGTATGGCACGGTGCGGTGCGGCAGCGATGCGGAGGATCTGGCGCGCACGACTGCGGGCATGGTCACGCCGTTGCTATGCGATGTCACCGATGCGGCAAGTGTGGCGAGCGCGGCGGCCACGGTGGCGGAGCGCGAGGGAAAGCGGGGGCTCGGGGGACTGATCAACAATGCAGGCATCGCGCGAGCGGGGCCTCTGGAGATGCTGCCTGTCGAGGCATGGCGCGAGCAGTTCGACGTGAACGTGCTGGGAGTCGTGCGCATGACGAGGGCGCTCTTGCCGCTGCTGCGCCAGGGTCGGGGCCGTATCGTAAACGTCAGCTCGGCCAGCGCTTTGGTGCCCATCCCGTTTCTCGGACCCTATGTGACGTCCAAGACGGCTCTCGACCGTCTGTCGGAGATCCTGCGCCTCGAGCTGCGTCCCTGGGGGATTGCGGTCGTGTCGGTGCAGCCTGGCTTGGTCGATACGGGTGTGGCCGGCAGATCGCTGGAGGTATCGCAGGAGCTGCTGGCTGAGGCGAATACCGATGTGCGTGTTCTGTACGAGCCCATCATCGTTCGGATGAGGCGTGTGGGAGAGGAGCGCGTGTCTGGAGGGACGTCGCCAGAGCGGGTGGCGACGGTCATCCTGAGGGCTCTGACGGCGCGGAGGCCGCGACGGACGTACCGCGTCGGATGCGAGCCCAAGCTGCTGGCGGTTCTCGATCGCTGGTTGCCCGATGGTCTGCGCGAGTGGCTGACGGCGCAACTACTCCTGGGATCATGAAGGGACTAGCTTGTTGCGCGTCGTAGCCTGCGGGCGGCGAAGCCGTACCGTATGAGATGGTTGATGCTCATGCCGATGGTCGTCCCAGCGGAAAACGCGGTGGCGGCTAGGCCCGCCAAGACCCAACCGGGAGGCGCCAGCCACACGAGCGCTTGCGTGAGGGCGTACGACACGCCCCAGAGAATCAGATGCAGTACTGAGCGACGGACGTAGACGGCACCCTGTTTCGCGTCGAATCGAGAGGCTTGTCCCCAAGCCAGCCCAAACAAGAGGCCTGCGGCCAACCCAATGGGCACGGCGAGTCCACGAACCGCCCGCCGCATGAGCAGCAGGTTGATGGCCAGGAGCACGATACTCGCCACCAACCCCCAGGCTAGCCCCCCGGCCGTGATGGGGAGGTCCTTGCGGAGTTGGCGCGCGAGGCCCCAGAGGGCCAGGAGCGTCAGCAGAATCGAACCGATGGTGATGATGGTCGCAACCATGGGCTGCCCTTTCTACTCGATCGGGGCGCCGCACTTGATACAGAACCGGTCCGTCGGCTTGATGGGCGCTGAGCACCTCGGACAAACGATAGGCGTGGCCGATGCCAGGGACCCGCCGCATTTGGCGCAGAACCGCTGATTCGGGCGGAAAGGGGCCCCGCAGGTTGGGCACGAGAGCGTTCCATCGGCTGAGAGGGTTGGTGCGGCCGCAGGTGCGATGGGCTGATCAGCGAGGGGCAGGGCGGCCTGGCCGCACCAAGCGCAGTACTGGTAGCCGGGTAGGTTGGAGCGTTGGCAGTCCGGGCAGCGCGGCCATAGCGGCGGGTCCTCGGTTGGGGGATCCCAAGGTGCGGCTACTGGCTCGGGAAGCGTGCCGGCGCCCAGGAGTAGAAACGC
>CAYOBT010000191.1:0-5442 GCA_964402205.1 uncultured Anaerolineales bacterium | reverse complement strand
CGCGGTCCACGAGCACGCGATCAGCTCTGCCAAACAGATCAATGGACAGATCGGGTAGCTCTGCGTCGTTAGGACTGATGATCGGCTCGCCGCCAACCAGCAGGGCCATGTCGCGGAGGATATCCTCGCGCGTATCGCCGTACGCCTTGAGCGTTGCGGCGCACGACTGGATCGTGCCGCGGTCGTTGTTCGCCGTCAACACGCCGATGGCCTTGTTGCCCATCCGCTTGCAGACGATGAGCACGCTCTTGCCGCCATTCGAGACGACGGTATCGAGCACCTTGGACACGCTCTCTGGTGTCTCGATGATCTGGTCAGTCACGAGGACGTGCGTGTCCTCCAGGACCGCCACACGGCGTGCCGTGTCCGTGATTAGGTAGGGCGACACATGGCTTCCCTTGAAGCGCGCGCCCTCGTGATACGCGCGATCATGGTAGGTGGCGATATAGCCGGTGATGATGATGTTCGCATTGGGCCCCAGGACGTCGTACATTTCGCCCAGGATCTCCCCGATCTCGGCATCGCCGGTGGCAGCCGTTGCCACCGCAGTGATCCTCTCCTGCGTATCCAGGGGAATCGCCATGGCGTCCAAGGCTTCAACCGCCGCGTCGATCGCGAGCTCAACACCACGTCTGACCATCATAGCATTGGCCCCCGCGCCGATCACCCGCTGCATTTCTCGCGCTAGAGCATCGGCAAACACTGCAGCGGTAGCGCTCCCGTCACCGACCTCTTCCCGCATGCGCCAGACCATGTGCCGCATCATCATAGCGCCGGCATCCTCGCCGCGCTCGGGTAGCTGGATGATGCGTCGGGCGATGGTCGCCGCATCCGTTAGGAGTTCGGGCGCCATGTTGGGGTGACGGTCGTTGGCAATCTTGCCAGCGATCGGCCCGAGGGTCATGGCGAGGAGCCGCCCCATGGAGGTAAAGCCCTCCAGCATGGCGGCCCTGCCATGCTCTCCGAGCACAACTCCGGGTACTGGCATGTGATCCCTCACTCTCCTCCTCCCTCTGCAATCTGGACAAGCGTCCTAGACGCACGATATGCAAGTATACCATCGAACCGCCTCGGCGGCAACGCACGCTCCCAGAGGCCTGCTTCAGCTTGCCCAACTCTGGCAGTCTCCCTACACTGGGCTAAAGAGCGCCTACAGGAAAGGCCTGCCAACATGCGTCAACCCCGCGTCGTTCTGCTCGAGTACGATCCCGAGCTCTTTCCGCCCCTAGGTATCGAAGCCGCCCTGCTGGCAGAGGCCGGGGCAATCTGGGAAGCGCACCAGGTTTCGTCGCGCGAGCATGCTATCGCAGTGGCGTCGGATGCCGACGTCGTTCTCATTCAGAGCGTTCGCCCGCTACTAGATGCCGACGTCATCCCCCAGTTGAAGCGATGCCGCTGTATCGTCCGCATGGGCGCTGGCTATGACAGCGTCGACTGTGATGCGGCCACCCGGCGCGGCATCATGGTGTGCAATGTGCCCGGCTACTGCACGGCCGAGGTGGCGGATCATGCCATAGCCTTGCTCATGGCTGCCCTTCGCGTGATCCCACGGGGCCAAGAGGCGGTGCGTGGCACCCGTCACCCCCGTCGCGAGCTCGGCGCCAAGCGTAGACTCGAGGGGGCGACCATCGGCATCGTCGGCCTTGGACGCATCGGAAGCACGGTGGCAACCCGTCTATCCGGCTGGAAGCCAAACCTCCTGGCCTACGACCCTTATATCACCCAAGAGCGCGCATCGCGCTTTGACGCTCAGCTCGTCGCCTGGGAGACGCTGCTGGCCGAATCCGAGATCGTCACGATCCACTGCCCACTGACCGAGGAAACGCATCACATGCTGGATGCAAGGGCATTCGAGCAGCTACACCAAGACGCCATCCTCATCAACACGGCCCGCGGGCCCATCGTGGACCAAGCCGCACTCGTCGAGGCCCTTCGCACGAGACGGCTCTGGGCCGCTGCACTGGATGTCTTTGAGCAAGAGCCGCTACCAGCGGATTCGCCCCTGCTATCGCTCGACAATGCGATCCTCACACCTCACGTGGCTGCGTATTCGCCGCAAGCTCGCGATGACCTCTACCGCATGACGTGCGAGATGGCCCTCCAGGTCCTACGCGGCGAGACGCCCGACAGTGTCGTCAATCTCGATAGCCTGCACAGTCAGGCCTCGGACCAACGCTCGACAAAGTAGGCCTCCAGCATCAGGCAGAGCCTGTGGTAGAGCACCTGGTGCAGCTCTTGCACCTCGTCGGTGCGGTCGGCGGGGACGCTCACGGCTAGATCAGCCATATCTACCAGAGCATTGGGCGCACGCCCTGTGAGCCCGATGGTTGTCACGTCCAGCGCCTTGGCCAGAGCCACGGCGCGCAGCACGTTCAGCGACGAGCCGCTTGTACTCAGTGCGAGGAGCACATCCCCTGCGCGAGCCAGCGCGTACAGCTCTTGGGCTAGTACCATGCCTCGCAGAGGCACATCATTGGCGACGGCCGAAGCCAGGGTCGGATTCGCGCCCAGCACGTGCGCTCGCAGCCCACGTTGCAGGTGCTCGACCAGATCATCGCCGTGTGGAAGCCCCTCCAAGCGCGAAGTTAGGCTCGCCGGCACCGGCCGTGGCAGCGCAAAGGACTTTAGGAGTTCGCCTGAGATATGCAACGCGTCGGCCATGCTTCCACCGTTGCCGCAAAGGTAGAGCGTACCACCCTTGTCGAGCGACCTCACGATGCGTTCGTAGGCCTGCAGAAGCGCAGATGGCGCATCGCCAAGGCGGTTGTCCGCAAGAAGCTCGCCATACGCAGACGCGGCCCCGGGGCGTAGCCCCTCCGGAGCCGCGTTCTCTCCCGTCCCGTCCGCGCGTTCTAGATCCGCAGAGGACCTACGCCCATCAGCCAACGACGACCTCCTCCAGTTCGGCCGGCTCTAAACCGTCGTCCTGTCGCCGCGAGAACCGGAGCGCATCCTCGTCCACATCCACGTCGATCTGGATGGTATCGCCAGCTTCGAACTCGCCTGCCAACAAGCGCTTTGACAGGGGGCTCTCCACGTAGCGTTGCAGCACGCGAAGCACGGGCCTAGCCCCGAACTGCGGATCATACCCGCGCTTTGCCAGCCAGCTCGTGGCCTCCTCGCTGAGGATCACCGAGAGACCCTGCTCATTCAGCCGCTCTCGGATCTCTTCCATCTGGAGCTGGACGATGGCAACCATGTCACCATGCTCGAGCGCGTTAAAGATGATCACCTCATCCACGCGGTTCAGAAACTCGGGTCTGAACGTCTTTTTCAGAGCCTCTGAGAGCTCATCCTCGTAGCGTTCGCGCTGCTCGTCCTCATCACCCAGGGCGCGGAAGCCAAGAACCCCCGCTCGGCGCGCCGCAAAGCGCGTGCCGATGTTGGAGGTCATGATCACGACGGCGTTGCGGAAATCAACGGTACGCCCGTGACCATCAGTTAGGCGCCCTTCCTCGAGGATCTGCATGAGAGCATTCCATACATCAGGGTGCGCCTTTTCGATCTCATCGAACAGAATCACGCGATAGGGCCGGCGCCTCACGGCCTCGGTGAGCTGGCCCCCTTCGTCGTAGCCGACGTATCCGGGAGGTGAACCCACCAGACGTGAGACGGTGTGTCGCTCTCCATACTCTGTCATGTCAATAGATAGCAGCGCGTCCTCATCGTTAAAGAGAAACTCGGCCAGCGCCTTGGCGAGCTCTGTCTTGCCTACGCCGCTGGATCCGAGAAAGATAAAGCTGCCGATGGGCCGACGCGGATCCTTTAGCCCGGCCCGCGCTCTCCGGATGGCATCGGAAACCGCCCCGATGGCTTCGGTCTGACCAACCACACGCTTGCTGAGAGCCCCCTCCATTTCCAGGAGGCGCGTCGTCTCGGTCTTCTGGAGACGCGTCATAGGAATGCCGGTCCACATGGACACGATCTCGGCGATCTCGTCCACATCAACAACTTCGTCTAGGTCTTGCTCTCGCTGCCACGCTTCGCGCTGTTGTCGAAAGTCCTCCTCGAGGCGCAGTCGAGCGGTGGTGATCTCCGCCTTGCGACGATAGTCGCCTTCTTCCGCCGCCTGCTCTTCCTCCTGTGCCAGGTTGATCAGGCGCTTTCTCAGTACCTTGAGATCGTCTGGCAGGCTAAACATGCGGATACGCAGCCTGGAGCCTGCCTCATCCATCAAGTCGATGGCCTTGTCCGGCAGATGGCGATCCTTCACATAGCGGTCCGAGAGCTGTGCCGCGGCGTCGAGCGCCTCGTCCGTGATGCGAACCCGATGGTGGTCCTCGTAGCGCGAACGCAGCCCCTTGAGCATGGCTACCGTTTCCTCAAGAGAGGGCTCCTCGACATAGATCGGGGCAAATCGCCGTTCGAGAGCACTGTCGGTCTCAATATGCTGCCGGTACTCGTCGAGCGTGGTGGCACCAATGCATCGAAGCTCACCACGCGCCAGAGCCGGCTTCATCATGCTTGACGCGTCGATGGCGCCCTGCGCGCCACCTGCGCCAGCCACGGTGTGGAGCTCGTCGATAAACAGGATGATCTCACCCTCTGCCTGGCTGATCTCATCCAGCGTAGCCTTCAGACGCTCCTCAAACTCGCCCCGGAACCGGGACCCAGCGACCATGGCACCCAGCATGAGTGACACGATACGTTTATTGAGCAGCGGCTCGGGAACGTCTCCCTCGACGATGGCCTGCGCCAATCCCTCCACGATGGCCGTCTTACCAACACCAGCTTCGCCGATGAGCACAGGGTTGTTCTTGGTACGGCGCGACAGCACCTGTAGGACGCGTTGGATCTCCACATCGCGGCCGATCACGGGATCAAGCTTGCCTTCGCGCGCTAGCTCGGTGAGATCACGCCCATATTTCTCCAGGGTCTTGTAGCGGCGCTTTTCCCGCGAACCCTTCTCTGACGATCCCTGCACCGATGACCGATCCACCTGACTCAGCGCATCCACAACACGCTCGCGTGTCACACCCTCGTCAGATAGGATCCGTACAACCGCGCCCTGTTGGGAGATGATAGCGAGCAACAGGTGCTCTGTGGATACGATCTCGTCTCCCAGTTGCTCAACTTCGTCGTTGGCGAGACTGATAGCCTTGTACGCTTGGGGCGTCACCGGGCGCGCAACGTTACCGAGACCCCCGGGAGGCATCGATGACAAGTGCTCGCTACGCAGCAAGTTCGCCACGCGACCGGCCACAACCGCGGCGTCCACAGCCAGGATGTCGAACACCTCGGCCAAGATCTCGTCCGGCCGCTCGAACATCGCCAGCACAATATGTGCGACATCCAGGGGGGCGTGGCGATACTGCTGCGCCTTCTGGAATGCCAGTTGCAGCGCTTCCTGAGCTTGTCTACTGAAATTATCGACTCTGTATTCGTCGTCAGACATAGTTTATCTACTCTCCAAGATCACGCGCGTGGCGCTCTCTAGATGAT
>CAYOBT010000190.1:0-5498 GCA_964402205.1 uncultured Anaerolineales bacterium | reverse complement strand
TCCAGCCGATACGGTCATCATGTCGATGATCACGACATGCTTCAGGATATAGTCGTAGGCCAGCATCAGGAGAACGTATGCCAGGGCCGTGAACCCGAGCCCTGTGTCCAGCGCAAAGGCAGCTGGCAAGCAGATGGCGAGGAGCAGTACCGCAGCCACCATAGCGACGGTGGGCGGTAGCGCCCCGGAAGCCAAGGGGCGCGTTCGCTTCTTGGGGTGTTGCTTGTCTTGCTCCATGTCCACCAGATCGTTGATGAGGTAGATGGCGCTGGAGATCCCACAGAAGACGGCAAAGGCGGCCCCCACGCGGAGCAGGCTAGGTAGCTCAAAGAACCGGCCGTCAAAGAACAAGGCCGGCCATAGGAATGCGTTCTTCGCCCACTGTTTCGGGCGCATGGCACGCAGCAGGTGAAAGAGCAAAGGACACCTCCCAAAACACCGTTCACCGATGATAGGAAAGAACACACTCGGCGTCAAAGCAGAGAGACAAGCCAGCCATCTTGACACCTGACGGACGGGCGGCTATCCTTCTCGCATGGATAGCGTGCGCATCGACGTGCTAGTGCATCGGCTTGGGTTGGCCCCCAGCCGAACCAAGGCGCAACGTCTCATTCAGGCGGGCCAGGTTCGGGTGGACGGGCAAGTCGTGGACAAGGTAGGCACTCGGGTAGCTGCCAATGCCGATGTGACCGTCAAACCGCTCCCGCGCTATGTTGGGCGAGGCGCCTACAAGCTGATTCACGCGCTAGATCATTTTCAGCTTGATCCGAGCGACGCCGTCGCTGCGGACGTCGGTGCCTCGACGGGCGGGTTCACAGAAGTGCTCCTAGAGCGTGGCGCGAAACCGGTCTATGCCATCGATGTGGGCTACGGTCAGCTCCACTGGCGGCTCCGCAAGGATCCTCGCGTAATCGTGATGGAGCGCACCAATGCGCGCTACCTGGATAGCCTGCCAGAGCCTGTGGCCATCGTGACCATCGATGTGTCCTTTATCTCGTTACGGCTGATTTTGCCTCGTGTGGCCGACTGGCTCACTTCTGGGGGGCAAGTGGTGGCTCTGGTCAAGCCTCAGTTCGAGGCGGGGCCCGACCAGGTGGGCAAGGGCGGCATCGTACGCGACACCGCCGTGCATCGTCAGGTGTTACAACGCATGCTGGATTGGTGCGTGGCTGAGAGTTGGCGGGTGCGAGGCTGCACCGCATCGCCCATTAGGGGTACCGACGGCAACATCGAGTTCCTGTGCTGGCTGGACCGGGCGGAACACGGGCCGCAGCTTGATCCTGAAGACGCTGCGGAGCAGGCACTGGAAGAGGCGCTTTCTGGCGAGGTGGAGGGATGACTCCGGCTTGGTGGCAGGATAGCAATACACGTACGCGAACGCTCTTGACGCTGTTCATCCTGGCGGTCCTGGCTTGGGTGGTGCTGTCCGCCACCACGGCACTGGTGCCCTTCCTACTGGGTGCCCTGGTGGCTTATATTCTCTTGCCCTTGGTTAATTTCCTCGATGCACACATGCCCAAGTTCATACGAGGACGCCGATTCGCCCGAGGGTTGAGCATCGTCATCGTGTACTTGTTTGTGCTTGGCTTGGTCGTGGGGATCATGGCCTACTTTGTGCCGTTGGTGACCTCCCAGGCCAAGGCACTTGGCGGCCAGCTACCCAAGCTGTGGAATGAGGTGCAGTCCCTGCTGACTTACGATCTGGAAGATCTCCTGGCAGGCATTTCGCCGCAGATCCAGGAGACGATCCGCACCAACGTGGAGGGCGCACTGAACTCGGTGGTGGATGCCGCTCAGCGTGGGGTGATCCGTACGGTGACCCAGCTCTCAGCCACCATCAGCTTTGTTATCGGCATGGTGATCGTGCCAATCTGGACCTTTTATGTCCTTCACGACAATCGGTATATCGCGCGCTCCTTCTACGAGCTGCTGCCGGACAGTATCAGAGAGGATGCGCGTTGCATCCTCACCATCATCGACGAGCTTCTAAGCTCGTACCTGCGCGGACGGCTGCTGGTCTGTTTGATCGTGGGCATCGCTGCCACCATCGTGATGTTCATCTTTGGCATCGATATGGCCGTGCTCTTGGGCACGATCGCGGGGGTGACGGAGATCATCCCAGTGTTTGGGCCGTATATTGGGGCCTTGGCGCCCGTGCTGATCGCTCTCATCGATCGCCCCATCCGCGCGCTGTGGGTGGCACTGTCCTTCGCAGCGATCCAGCAGGTCGAGAACCTGTTCCTCACGCCTCGGATCAGCGGCCATTCAGTACGGTTCCACCCGGCTATGGTGATGGTGATCGTCGTCATTGGGGCCGAACTAGCGGGCATCTGGGGATTGATCCTCGGCGTCCCGCTGGCGGCCGTCTCGCGCGACGTGGCTCGCTACCTGTACCTGCGGACCTCGGAGCAGGGCGCCACGCCTGAGATGGCCATCGAGACGCTCCGAGCAAGCCGGCGCTAGTCTTCTCGTTTCCATCTCCTGTTTTGTGCTGCATGGATGACAAGGACCTTTGTGAAGCCAGACAAGCATTGCTACGAGCAAGACCGTATTCGCAACTTTTGCATTATCGCGCACATCGATCATGGCAAGTCGACGCTCTCGGACCGTCTGCTTGAGCGGACGGGCACCATCGAGGAGCGCGACATGGCCGATCAGGTGCTCGACAGCATGGACCTCGAGCGCGAAAAGGGCATCACCATCAAGGCCAAGGCCGTGCGCATGGCGCATGAGACCACTTCCGGGGAGCGCTACGAGCTCAACTTGATCGACACGCCTGGGCATGTGGATTTCTCGTATGAGGTCTCCCACGCGCTTTCTGCCTGTGAGGGCGCCTTGCTTGTCGTCGATGCCTCCCAGGGCATCGAGGCTCAGACGCTCGCGAACCTCTATCTGGCTCTGGACAAAGACCTCGACCTCGTCCCCGTGGTCAACAAGATCGACTTGCCGGCGGCCATGGGTGATGAGGTGGCGCAGGAAATCCAGGAGCTCTTGGGCGTTCCTTCTGAGGAGGTGTTGCGCGTCTCTGCCAAGACTGGAGAGGGCGCGGACGTGGTGCTAGACGCCATCGTGTCGCGCATACGTCCGCCTTCGGGTGACAGGGATGCCCCGCTGCGTGCGCTGGTATTCGATTCGCACTATGATCCCTACAGGGGTGTGATCGCCTACGTTCGGGTGGTGGACGGCGTGATCGAGGCGGACCAGGAGCTGATGCTCATGTCCACAGGGGCGCGGCTGGAGCCCCTGGAAGTGGGCGTCTTTCGGCCGAGTATGCAGACGGTGGAAACGCTCAAGGCGGGCCATGTGGGGTACGTGGCGACCGGTCTCAAGTCGGTGCGCGAGTGCCGGGTGGGGGACACGCTGACTTCGGCCATCCAGCCTACAGATGCCCCGCTGGAGGGGTTCCGCGCCCCCAAGCCGATGGTGTTTGCGGGGCTCTACCCCTTGGACAATGAGCGCTACGAGGAGCTGCGTGACGCTTTGGACAAGCTCCAGCTCAATGACGCATCACTGGTATTCCAGCCCGAGTCCTCGGTGGCCCTCAATATGGGATTCCGCTGCGGATTCCTGGGGCTCTTGCACATGGAGATTGTGCAGGAGCGCTTGGAGCGCGAGTACGATCTGGAGCTTCTGGCAACGGCACCAAGTGTCGAGTATCAGGTGCTGACGCAGGCGGGAGAGGTGCGGGAGGTTGACAACCCGGCGGACTTGCCGGATCCCAGCCAGATCGAAGAGATCCTAGAGCCGTGGATGCATATCAGCCTGTTCAGTCCGGCGGAGTACATTGGGCCTCTGATGGAGCTGGCGACATCGAGGCGTGGCGAGTACGTCAAGCTCGAGTACCTCGATCCGCGGCGCGTCGTCATCGAGTTCGAGATCCCTTTGGGCGAGATCCTGGTCGATTTTCACGATCAGCTCAAGTCTCGCTCTCGGGGCTATGCTTCGATGGACTATGAGTTCTCCGACTATCGTCCGGGGGACCTCGTCAAGATGGAGGTTCTCGTCAACCAGGATCCCGTGGATGCGCTCTCGATGATCGTCCACAAGGACCGCGCCTATGACAAGGGGAGCGCACTTGTGCGCAAGCTCAAGGAGGTCATCCCGTCGCAGCTCTTCGCCGTGCCCATTCAGGCGGTGGTTGGGGGACGGGTCATCGCGCGGGCCACGGTCAAGGCTGCGCGCAAGGATGTGCTCGCCAAGTGCTATGGCGGCGACGTCACCCGCAAGCGCAAGCTGCTAGAGCGCCAAAAGGAGGGGAAGCGCAGGCTCAAGCGGGTGGGCAGCGTGGACATTCCCCAAGAGGCCTTCTTGGCCGTGCTGAAGCTGGACTAGCAGCGCCATGGTGGGGTGCCGGCCATGGTAGCACGGAAGGTGCTGCGAGCCCTCAAGCGATGGGATTGGCCCTTGCTGGCTATCGTCGTCGCGGCGCTTGCCCTGCGGCTGTATGGACTGGCTTGGGATGACGGATTGCTCTTTCATCCCGACGAGCGCCAGATCTTTTTGCAGGTGGATCGGCTTGGCCTCCCGCGGCCGCTGAGCCTGACCGCATTCTTTTCTCCCGAGAGCCCCTGGAATCCCCAGTTCTTTGCCTATGGATCCTTGCCTCTCTATCTTCTGCGAATCCTCACCTGGCTGCTGGGTTTGGTCGATCCCTACCTTGCCAGCATCCACGGCTTTTACCTTATCGGGCGCGTGCTCGCTGCGCTGCTCGACCTGGGTACCCTCGTGTTGGTGTACGGCATAGGGCGTCGATTCTACGGGCGCGCTGTCGGCCTGTTGGGTGCAGGCTTGATGGCATTGGCCGTTCTGCACATTCAGCTTGCCCACTATTACACGGTGGATACGATGCTTGCCTGCCTGGCCATGTTGACGCTGTATCTGGCCCTGCGGGCGTCGGAGGGTCTGAGCTTGGCCAGGGGTGCCGCCATGGGGGCGGCCTTCGGTCTGACCCTAGCGACCAAGGTGAGCGCCGCACCGCTTGCGCTGCCCTTGGGGTTGGCCTGGCTCCTGGGCAAGGCGCCGCGTGGTGGTGACGATCCGGCGGCGCGCTCCTACCGCTTGGGGTGGCGGCTGGCGGGACTGACCCTGACGCTTGCGAGCGCTGCAGTGGCGATGTCCCTGGCGCAACCCTACACGCTGATCGATCCGTTTCGCTTTGTGCGAGACGTCATCCACGAGGGTCGGATGGCCAGCGGAGCTCTGGACGTGCCTTACACGCGCCAGTACCTAGCCACCACGCCGTACCTCTATCACGTTAGGCAGCTCGTGATCTGGTCGTTGGGCATGCCCTTGGGCATCGCAGGCTTGGTGGGCGTGGTCCTACAAGTGGGTTCCCTCGTCAGGGCTGCTCGGACTGGTGACCGTTTGCGTGCGGCTGGGCTGGCGATTCTGCTTGCGTGGGCGTCGGTGTATGTCGCGCTGGTAGGCGGCCTCCATGCCAAGTTCGCCCGCTATATGCTGCCCGTCACGCCGCTTCTATGCTTGTGGGCTGCGGATTT
>CAYOBT010000189.1:0-5523 GCA_964402205.1 uncultured Anaerolineales bacterium | reverse complement strand
TGCCCAAGAGAGGTTAGCTCAAGGCTCACAGTCAACCTCCAGGAGTTCGATGTGGAACAGCTTGGGCCAGAGTTTGCCAGTCACGAATAACCGACCCTCCCAGGCATCGTAGGCAATGCCGTTCAAGACGTCAACGGGCTGGTTATCATCGCCGAGCTGCAGCAACCCCTTGAGGCAAGATCGACGCGCCATGTTCCCCCCACCTGCATCTAGTGGCCACCCACGCCGTCACCGTGCCGCTGGGGGAGCTGCGTGCCGCATCGAGATCCGCGCCCTTGGATGGCCCCGCAGGCCTTCAGGGCTGACATTGCGATCCCCATGATTGCATGAGTATGCGCAGCAGAAACGCGCTGTCAATCTCGCTACATGAGCTTGGCCCCCGTCACGTAGTTCTGGTGCTGCCAGCCGGAGTCGAACAGCGCGTGACCGTCCTCGTCCACGATGTTCGGCTCGTAGAGCACGTCATCTGCGCCCACGATGCGCCCGGAGGGCATACGGTACATGTTGCCATAGGCATAGGTCGCGTCCTGGGCATAGTCCGATCTCAGCGAGCCGTCGCGGACGGTGCGCTCCCACTTGGCTCGCTCAAAGTCGATGCTCTCGCGCGCAAGCTTGCCCAAGGTGCGCAACGCCTCCGCCGTCTCGGCATCGTGCGGGCGCTTCAGCAGATTGCGCTGTTCGCCCGGATCGGCCTCCAAGTCAAAGGCCAGCGGCTCGCAATCGCGGAAACGGACGTACTTCCACCTGCGCCAGCGGATCATCCGGAACTCGGTGCCCGGCCCCCAACGCGGCGTCAGTGCATCGCAAAAGACGGGACGGTCGGGGGCCTCACCGTGCCCCCGCATGACCGCCGACAGGTCCACACCCTCCAGGCCGGCCGGCGGCTGCGCGTGGGCCAGTGTGCACAAGCTCGGGAAGAGGTCCACCAAACCCACCGGCGTATCGCACCGCGCCGAAAGCTGAGCGCCGTCACGTTGCGCAGGCAAGGACACGATGAGCGGAACGCGCGTGCATCCCTCGTACCAGCCGTTCTTCCACCACTGGCCGTGCTCGCCAGCCAGCTCGCCATGGTCGCTGGCGTAGATGACGATGGTGTTCTCCAGATCGCCAGAAGCCTCCAGCCGAAGCAGCAAGTCGCCCAGCACCTCGTCGAGGTAGCTCACATTGGAGAAGTAGGCGGCCCGGGCGCGCATCGTCTCGGCGTCGTCGATGGCGTCGACCTCGAACCCCTCCCGCATCCCAACGCTCATGGGGTGATCGTAGGCGTCGCCGCCGGGCGGAACACGAGGGCCCGTAATGCCCTCGGGCGGATAGCGTCGCACGTGTCGAGCCGGCGCCGTCAGCGGAAAGTGCGGACGGCTGAACCCACAACAGACGAACCAAGGCTGCTCTGGCGCGCGGTCGGCCTGCTCCCGGATCCAAGCCACGGCCTCGTGAGCTGTCACCTGGTCTTGGATGAGGCTCTCAGGGGCCTCGGTAACGCCGACGTGCTCCGTGCGAGCCCGCATGGACGTCGCATACGCCAAGTCGTCCAGCGGCTCCCACTGGTGCCCTGTCTTCCCCGTCAGATCGCCATAGGGACGATGCTGGAATCCTACAAACTGCTGCGTGCCGCCCAAATGCATCTTGCCAATGAGACAGGTCTCATAGCCGGCGTCGCGCAGGGCAGCGGGCAGCGTCGGCAGCTCGGGACGCAGGACGCTCTCGTTGTACCAAGCTCCCGCCCCACGTACATGCCTACCCGTGAGTAGGCACAGCCGCGACGGCGTGCAGAGCGGCATCTGGCAATAGGCGTTGGTAAAGACCGTGCCGCGGTCGGCCAGCCCGTCCCAGGCCGGCGTCTCGATAGGCTCACCGCCCTCTTCCTCGGGCATGTGCCCCATGAAGCGGAAACTATGCTCGTCACTGAGCAGCAGCAGGATGTTCGGTCGAGGCATTCCCTTCCCTCCTCACATCTCCTCATCACCACAAGGCCCGCCAGCGCGGCGCGAGCCAACACTGACGGGCCTGCAGACGCGTCCCCTGGGTAGCTATACGATGCCCTTACGCATCAGGATACGCAGGTTGCCAGCGACCTCATACGGACCGATGGGACCGCCGCCGTAGCTCCCATTGACGGGGTCAAACGTATCGGCCCAGAGCGTATCCCAGGCCCCGTCTTTGATCCACTCGATGGGATACTCGCAGCGGAACATCCAGTCCGGGTCCTCGTGGTCCACCATCCAGCGCAACACCGCGGCGGTCACGCCCTTCTCAAAGGTAGCCCAGTCCACCTCGGGATCGATCTCGGCCCAGTCCCAGCCGAAATCGTCCGACATACTGAACACCCGCAGCACCTCCCACTGGACGTGCTTGGAGACCCAGTCGCTGAGGAACCAGGCCGTGGTGTTCAGGCAAGGCTTGGTGTTGTAGATCATGGGCAGATCCTGCGGCTCCCAGAGATGGGTGAAGGGGATCATGCCGCGAATCCACCAGATGGCGCGGTCGCGGTACCGCTCGTCGCCGAACACCTCATAGCCCTTGTAGTAGGCCATGGCCGCATTGCCAGCCGCCAAGAGGTTGGGGCTACGCAGGGGCGTCTCCCACCAGTCGCCACCCTCTGGCCGCTGGAAGCGCATGGCGAACTCGAGCGCCTTGTGGGCGGCGTCCTTGTAGGCCTCACGGCCGACGCGATCATGCGCGATCATCAAGGCCATAGCCGCCGTCGCGCAGAGGTCCACCGCGGACTGCCCCGCTTGCCCAAGCGGGCGCCAGTAAGCCGCGTTGCCGCCGTGAGCGGTCTGGTGACGCCCCTGCGGCTCGAACGGGAAATCGCCCTCGTCAGTCTGGAGCTCGAGCAGGGCATCGGCGAACTCTTTCGTGCGGTCTGGCTGCGCCAGGATGGCTCCCAGCGGGCGCCCAAGCGGATGGTCCCGCCTACCCGCCTCGGACTCCTGAGCGTCGCACCAGGCGACCTTTTCCTTGAGGCCGGCCACGAGCTCGGCGTCGTCGCCCTCCTCGATGTAGCGCCGTACCTCGTTGGGGACGACGGGAGAGCCCTCGCCGCGATACGCCCACCGCCGCGCCCAGCCCTCGCCCTCGAGCCAGAGGTTGGTGTTGCAGGCATTCATGATGCGATCGTAGGCCTCGCGCCAAGGGTAGCGGGGCTCACCAGGATCGGGCATGCCATAACGCTGGGTCCAAGCAACCACCACGTCCAGGCTCCGGCCCGGTACCACCGCGATCTCGGCGTTCAGCCAGATGCGAAAGCCCTTGCGCAGCATGACCGACGGATCGGCGCTGAGGGCGTTCTCTTTGAGGCCCTGGCGCACGCTGGGCCACATGAGCCCCATGATGTGATCGTTGCGGCAATCCACAAAGTTGGGCGAGGCAAACACCGGCTGCGGGAAGCGCAACAACTGGCTCGGGTAGCCCGAAGGGCTCACCGTGGAGAGCGTGTCCGGCTCGTACCATAGGCCCAGGCCCACACCGTCCTGACTGATGGCCATGCACGGGAACGCCACCTTGTGCGGGTGCGGCGTCAGCCGCAGGCGCTCAGGATGCTCGAACCAGTCGGTGCCGCTGGACCACTCGTCGCCATCCAGCCATTCGATGCCCGGGAAGATCGCGTCGTCCTTGGCGGCACCAGAGCTATCGGCGCCGACACGCAACCAAGCGCCACGCAGCCGCTTGAGCTTGAAGACGAACTGCGCCTCTACCTCCAGGCGGTACCCAATGATCGCCTCGTCGTCGGCCAGGCTGAGCACGACCGTCCCCGCCATGGGCGATTCGTTGCCATAGTAGGCATTGGGCGGCTCGATCTCTTGGGTGCGCACGGCAAACCGCAGCTCTTGGGTGCCATCCGTCTCGGACGTCTCGTAGGAAGGCGCCTCTAGTCGCAGCGGATGCGGGAGGCCCTCGGCATCCAGCTCTGCTAGGTGCTCGAGCACCGCATAGAACTGCCACCCGCGGTCGCCATCGGGAACAAAGAGCTCACCCCAGCCCCAGCCCGTGAGTCGCTTGTGCACCTCCAGGCGCACGTGCTCATTCTCCAGAACCACCGTCTCGCCGCCATACGCGGCATCCATATACCTAGGCATATTGCCCCCCTTTGCTCGTGCCTCCACCGCCTGTGGTTCGACAGCTCGGTCGCAACGTGCCTCCTTTCCCCTGCTCCTCTAGGCTAACGCGGGCAGGGCATTTGTCAACGTCGCGCGAGCCCACCGCCAGGCAGGCCCGCCGCCCGCCAGAGCTGCCCAGCTCCGCGGCCTATCGCCGGCGGGTCAGCAGCCGGATCACCGTATAGACGAGAGCCACGAGGGCATAGAAAGGGATCACGATGACGGCGAGGACAAAGAAGAAGGGCTCGTCGCCGCCAGCGGCGTCAAAGAAGCGCTGGAACAACGCATAGACGAGGTTGTGCAAGATGACGGCCGCGAACCAAGCACCGATGATGAGCAGGATGCGTTTCCAGTTGAGGAGCAGATACTTGTCAGCACCCACGGTAACCTCCTCGGGATCGCCAGAACCCCGCTACACCATAGGCATATCGCCAGGCGCGGCGGTTGTCGAGGGTCGGCCTGCCCTACAGACCAACACGTTGGGATTGTGTCACTCGGAAGCCATCCAAGCCCGCATGCCCTGCTGGTACGCGTGGAGGATGGCCTGCATGGCGTCGGCGCGATTGCCCTCCCCCAGAAAGCGCTCGGCTTGCGCCAGCAGCGTCGTCACTGCCGCCGATGCCTGCATGTCCCCCCGCGAGGCGAGCCCTTCGGCCGCTGCCCCAGCCAGCCATCGGAACTCATCCTGGCGACCATAGCGCAACATGGATATGGCATCGTAGGCTGCCATGAGATCGGCGACGCCGCGTAGCGGGCTCTCGGCAGGCTTGGCGAGCTCTGCTCCTGCCTTGGTCGCCTGACGAGCGGCAGCGACTCGGCTAAAGCGCGTCACCGGCAGCGGCATCTCGGGCTCGAACTTCCACACGCAAAGCCACGCATAGATCGCCTGCAACGCAGCAAAGACCCCCGTACCCGTACCTCCAGCCACGGCGATGCCCAGCGCCCGGCGACCGTTCCGCTCGGGGCGGTTCCACGGGCCAGAGCCCAGCCGTAGCTTTTCCATGAACAGCGCGGTCAGGCCCGCTGGCTGCCACACATAGACGGGCGAAGCCAACACCAGCGCATCGGCCGCCTCGACCACCTCACGCAGGGCGATGGACGCCTCTTCGTCCTGCGTGCAGTGTCCTTCGGCGAAACAGCCATACCCGCAATGGCGGCAAGGCGTCAGATCATAGTCGGCCAGATAGACCGTCGCCGTCTCGGCGCCAGCCTCCTGGGCACCGCTCAGCGTTGCTTCCACCATCTCGGCCGAAATGCCCTCCTCGCGGCGAGGGCTGCCCACGATTCCCAGAACCAACATGCTCTTGCTCCTCCTCTCTGACGCCTAGGGTAGCCATGGAACGCGCGTTTGTCCACTATGGCGTCCATGCCATGATTTGACAATCAGGCCTCAGATGTGGATAATCATAAGTAAGTTAGTACA
>CAYOBT010000188.1:0-5527 GCA_964402205.1 uncultured Anaerolineales bacterium | reverse complement strand
ATGACATGGCGTCCACGCAGCCCCATCGTGTCCCGAAAGCGGTGACGTAGCTGTTGGAAGAAGAGCTTGGCCGAGTCGGGTGTCGCCAGCTTGCCGGGATCCATATCCTCCAGGCACCCCGCCAACACCGCACGTGCGCGCGGACCACGCAATGCGTCAGTCGCCTCAGAAGTCATCGTACCCACTCTGTCAACGAAAGCAAATCGCGCTAGCTCAGTCGCCTCGTCCAGAGTGACTGCCTCTTGCTGTAAAGCCCTTGCCAGCAAGCTGAACCATTCCTCGGGGCGGTGGCTCGTATCGGAGGCTCGATGCCATCGCCCATAGAACCGCTGAAAACGAGCTCGTAGACGTTGCCCTATGTATTCGGCATCAGCCTCTCGCATCGCGTGTCTGCCTACCTTGCGTATCTGCTCGCCACTGGGCGACCATACTGCGTGGGAGAGCTCTGCTCTCCGATAGCAGGCAAGCATTTTGGCCGCGTCGACATCCGTCGGAGGCGTCGGCCAGCAGGCAGAGGCTGCTAGGTAGGCTCTCAGGGCTTGAGGCAGGTATCCGCGCTCGCTATACCAGCCGAGCGACGTCGGTGTGTCGTCGGAAGGGGACTCGGCCATTCCGAGCATGAGATAGACTGTGGGATGCCAGCCCAGGGTGGCGGCGACCCGCTCGGTCAGGGCCGCGATATCGTGGCAGTCCAGGGGCAGAACGGTATGCGTGATCCCAAGGGCGCGGTCTTCTCCGATGCGCCTGATGGCATCGTGTTCGCCAGGTTGCGCCGCGATTCTCTTGGCAAGCCCTACGATGGCCGCATCAGCCGCGAGCCCGTCGAGGCTTGCCTCTGCCCAGTCTAGGCCGAGCCACGCCAGGAGCTCTAGATTGTGCACAATGACTCGGCTTGGTGCTCCAGACGGACGGACCACGATCAACTCGCCTCCCAGCGCCTCGGCGAGCGTGGCATTGGCAGCTGCAAGGCGTGCGCTAGCTAGCGCTAGGGGTTGGGCGGGGAGATCGTAACGGATGCGGGGCGGTCGGGGCTCCCCCACGCCAGGTGGGTCCAATGGCGAATCAGGGATGCTGGTCATGGCTAGCCGGGCGCCAAGGCCAAGTCGATAGCTTCGGCCAAGGTGCGCACCGCGTGAGCCTGGAAGCCGTCGTGCTCGCCAAGCTCCTGATGTCGCGTCTTGGGCAGGACCGCGCGCTTGAAGCCTAGCTTGGCCGCCTCACGCAGGCGCTGCTCGGATCGCCCCACGCTGCGGAGCTCCCCGGCCAGCCCGATCTCGCCAAAGACGACCATATCCTGGCGCACGGGGCGGTTGAGATGGCTGGAGGCCACCGAGACAGCGATCCCCAGATCGATGGCCGGCTCACGGATGCGGAGACCGCCCACAATGTTCACAAACACATCCTGGTCGCCGAGGCGAAGCCCAACGCGCTTGCTGAGAACCGCCGTGAGAAGCAAGAGACGGTTGATGTCGACGCCGTTGCAGGTGCGCCGGGGATGTTCGAGATTGGCACGCGATACCAGGGCTTGGATCTCGACGAGCAACGGCCGAGTGCCCTCTAGAGTCGCGACGACCGCGGCGCCAGAGCTATTGGGAAGGTGCTCCTCTAGGAATACTTGAGAGGGATTGGGGACCTCGACCATGCCGGCCTCGCGCATCTCAAACACGCCCACCTCATCGGTAGACCCGAATCGGTTCTTGACGCTGCGCAAGAGGCGGTAAGCGTGGAATCTTTCGCCCTCGAGGTAGAGCACCGTGTCCACCATGTGCTCCATGATCTTGGGCCCGGCAATAGATCCGCTCTTGGTGACGTGCCCCACGATAAACACGGGGATGTCGTGAGCCTTGGCCAGACGAAGAAGCGCATTGGTGCACTCCCGCACCTGCGAGACGGAGCCTGGTGAAGACTCTAGCGCGCCAAAACGTACCGACTGGATCGAATCCACGATGGCGACGATCGGGTTCGCCGACTCGATCTCGCCCAGAATGGCCTCGAGCTCTGTTTCGGCCAGCACCAGCAGATCATCGGACTCGAGACCGAGTCGATCAGCGCGCAACCGAAGCTGATGCGCCGACTCTTCCCCGCTGACGTACAGAGCCGGTTTGTCTCCCGAAGCCATGCCCGCTGCTAACTGCAAGAGCAGCGTGGACTTGCCAATGCCAGGGTCGCCGCTGATTAGCGTGACGGCCCCAGGGACGACGCCGCCGCCCAGGACCCGATCCAACTCCCCAATGGGCACCCGCAACCGGCGATAGTTTTCCCGCGGGATTCGCGAGAGAGGCTGGGCTTGGCCTCCCGTAGACGCACGAGGGGAGCGGCTAGCACCGCTCCCCCCTTCCGTGATGAGGGTCTCAACCAGCGTGTTCCATTCGCCGCACTCTGGGCATCGACCGGACCAGCGAGGACGCACCGCACCGCATGCCTGGCAAACGTACCGCTGGCGGGTCTTGGCCATGTCTAGGAGCGTTCGGACGAGAGCATCGCCTCGTGCTCCTCGCGAGGCTCGCGTCGAAGCTCGATCTGGCCATCAACGCCGTCGACAATGACGGTGTCGCCGGGTTGGAAGACGCCTTCTAGCACGCGGTCGGCGAGCTGGTCCTCCACGCTGTGCTGGATCGCGCGGCGTAGGGGACGCGCCCCGTACTGCGGATCGTATCCGTCCTCCACGAGCTGATCCCGCGCGGCGTCAGTGAGAACGATCGCGAGTTCCTGATCCGACAACCGCTCCGCAAGCTGCGCAATCTGCAGATCGACGATAGCTTCGATGTCCTCGCGCGACAGACGGTGAAAGACCACGATGTCGTCGATGCGGTTAAGGAACTCGGGCTTCAGCTCGCGTTTGAGCTGCTTGGTGAGACGGCTTTTCATGTCGCGGTACGCGATCGCGTCGGACGCACCAGCCACTCGTGTGGAGAATCCCAGCACGCTATCCTGGCTGATTTCCGAGGTGCCGATATTCGACGTCATCACCACAACCGCGTTGCGGAAATCGACCCGACGACCTTTGGCATCGGTGAGGTGACCGTCTTCCATGATCTGCAGCAGGATGTTGAGCGCCTCCGGATGGGCTTTCTCGACCTCGTCGAAGCAGATGACGGCATAGGGCCGACGCCGGATCGTCTCGGTGAGCTGGCCAGCTTCCTCGTAGCCCACATAGCCGGGAGGAGCTCCCACCAGTCGCGAGACGGTGTGCCGTTCCATGAACTCGGACATGTCAAACTGTAGCAGCGCCTCTTCGGTGCCGAACAGGAACTCGGCTAGCGCCTTGCACAGCTCTGTCTTGCCGACACCTGTCGGGCCGAGGAAGAGCAAGGACCCAACAGGCCGTTTGGGATCCTTGAGCCCCGCACGCGAGCGTCGGATAGCCTTGGCGAGAGCCTGGATAGCCTCGTCCTGGCCAACGACGCGCTTGTGCAGCGTGTCTTCCATGAGTAGCAGGCGCCGAGACTCTTCCTGCTCTAGGTTGGCCACCGGCACGCCAGTCCACATGGATACAATCTCTGCAATGTCCTCGCGCCTCACAACCTGCTGCTCCGAGGGGGCGTCGTCAAGATCCAGCCCGAGCTGGTCGCCCACCAACATGGGCGACGTCGCAGCAAGCTTGGGGATGAGATCCTCACGATCCTCCCCGTGTCCAGCTTGGTACGTTGCGGTCGTCGAGCGAGACCATGAAGCGGTGGACTTGAACACGCGTACGCGAGACGCAGCCTCGTCCACGAGGTCGATGGCCTTGTCTGGCAAGTAGCGGTCACTCACGTATCTTGCGGACAATCGCACTGCTTCATGTAGTGCCTCGTCGCTGATGCGCAGGCCGTGATGCTCTTCGTACCGCTCGCGGATCCCAAATAGGATCCGTAGTGTCTCGTCTTGCGTTGGCTCGTCCACATAGACGGGCTGGAAGCGGCGCTCGAGGGCGGGGTCGCCTTCGATGTGTTTGCGATACTCTTCTAGCGTGGTGGCGCCGATGCACTGCAGTTCCCCGCGTGCGAGGGCAGGCTTGAGGATGTTCGCGGCATCCACAGAGCTCCCCGCGGCTCCAGCGCCAACGAGCATGTGCAGCTCGTCGATAAAGATAATGGTCTCAGTAGAACGGATCTCGTCGATGACCTTCTTGAGCCGTTCTTCGAACTGGCCGCGGTACATGGTGCCCGCTACGAGCGAGCCCACATCCAGCCGGACCAGGCGCTTCTCCTGCAGATCCCTCGGGACCTGATGGGCCACGATGCGCTGTGCCAGCCCCTCCACGATGGCGGTCTTGCCGACGCCCGGCTCACCGATCAGCGAGGGGTTGTTCTTGGTCCGTCGCGCCAGGATCTGAAGCACGCGCTCGATCTCCACGCGGCGGCCGATGACCGGGTCTAGCTCCCCCGCTCGCGCCGCCTGGGTGAGATCCAGGCCGAGCTGATCCAAGAGCGAGTCACCCTTGGATTCGCGTCGAGGGCTGGGCTCTGGGGTCGCTGGGCGACGCTGCAGTGCGCCCAGCACGCGTCGGCGCACGGTGTCGGGATCGATGTCCATGCTCTCGAGGATGCCCACAGCCATGCATTTGCTCTCGCTAACGAGGGCCAGGAGCAAGTGCTCGGTGCCGACGTGCGTGTCACCCAGGTTCTCCGCTTCGCGGAAAGCTCTGGTGACCACGTCGCGCGTCTGCTCGGCCAGTGAGTACCCTTGCGCAGGGCGTTCTGGCTGACCGACGAATCGCACCACCGCGCGGCGCGCCCGCGCGAGGTCGACGCCGAGATCGCTGAGGACCTCAAAGGCGATGCCTCCCTCAGCCTGCATCAGCCCAAGCAGCAAGTGCTCCGTCCCGATGACGGGATGGTTCAGCCTGCGTGCCTCTTCCTGAGCCTGGCTCAAGGCTTGCCGGGCTCGACTTGTGAGCCGGTCGCTGGTGCTAGCCATGGATCTAACTCTCAATCATTGTTATCGATCGCCTCTGCAAGGGTGCCATCACGGGTCGCTCTAGAGACAAAAGAGGGCCAGTGCCTTGCCAACACCGGCCCTTGTGCCCCGTCACGGTAGCTAGGATGATGACTGCACCTGTGGCCATACGATCCGTCGTGGCTCCATGAGGCACAGCTTGCAATGGTTGATGTGTGGGCTCCGCTTGACCGGTGCCTGGCCGGCGCGGCTTGCTGCCCCAGAGCGAACCCTAGTTCTCCTCCCCTGTTGGGCTGCCCGGGTCCAACAAGTCGTCCGATGTCCAATCCTCGTCGCTCGTATCTGGCTCTTCGTTCACGCGTTTGAGGCTCAAGCCGATGCGCTGGCGCTCAGGCTCAATCCGTATGATGCGCAGATTAACCTGTTCGCCTTCTGCCAAGATCTCGCTTGGATGTCCGATGTGCTCCTCCGACAGCTCGGAGATGTGCACCAGACCCTCGATGTACTCATCCAATCGGGCAAAGGCGCCAAAGTCGGTCAGCTTGGTGATGGTCGCCGGGACGATCTGATCGACGCTGTATTTTTCGGCGACCTCGGTCCAGGGTTCCTTCTCTAGACGCTTGATGCTCAGTGCGATGCGACGCCG
>CAYOBT010000187.1:0-5553 GCA_964402205.1 uncultured Anaerolineales bacterium | reverse complement strand
TCCAGTTCACCCCGGCGATGCCCTGGGGATCGCGCAGCCAGCTTGCATAGCCCTTGCGGGGCTGGCTCCAGCGGCGAGAGGGTCGCTCGATGCCCCTGCGCTCCAGCTCGTAGGTCAGAAACGACGGATAGTGGGAGATGCCGGCGGCGTCGACATAGAACTCGTGGTGTAACACATACTGAAAGTCGCGGCGGTGATGGTAGGGGCAATTGTGCATCTTGCCGACGTTGGCCGTCGTATAGCCGGCCTCGTTCAGCGCGGCCATCAGCGTCGGCACGTCCTCGCGCATGGGCAAGTCATTGACATAAACGCCGTGGTCGGAGGCGTACAGCCCTGTATAGAGGGTGTGACGCGTGGGCGCGCAGACGGGATTGTTGCAGTAGGCGTTAGAGAACACGACGCTCTGCGCGGCGAGCTGGTCGAGATGTGGCGTCTGGACCTCGCATTCGCCGGTGTGTCCGAGCACGCGCGGGTTGTGCTGGTCGTCGATGATCAGGACAATGTTGGGATGCTGAGGGGCACGATCGTCAGGCGATGGTGGCATGGCTTGTCACTCCTTTCCCGATGATGCTAGCCTTGGCCGTTGGCGCTGTCAAGGATGGGCCTTTGCCCTCGATGGTGCCCGCTGACGTCCGAGGCGGCTTGGACTAGAGTTGTCTGGTACGCGGGTGTGCAGCTGGCTCGGTTGGAGGCGACCGGTGAGCAGCGAGCGGCGTCAGGCCAAAGGCAGAGCAGCCCAGGGCGTCTTGCCTCTGGACAGCGAATGGCTGGCGTGGTTGGACCTGCTGCCGATTGGCGCCGGCGCGACGATGCATGGGCGCTTTGTGCACATGAACCCCGCAGGGGCTGCCATCCTCGGGGCAGCCAGTCCCGCGGACGTCATCGGGCGCTCGGTCACCGAGCTGGCTCCTGTAGATCGTCTGCGTGCCGTTCGCGAGGGGGCCACCGCGCGATGCGCACGGTCCGGGCCCGTTCCTGCCCAAGCGTTACGCGTGGCTCGCCTCGATGGTTCGGGCGACACCGTCGATCTCGACATGATCGCCTTTCGCTGGGGCCCAACCGATGGGAATGGCTACATGGCGCTGTTCCTGGACGTGACCCACACCAAGCGCCAGGAGCGGCTCCTCGAGCAGCACGCTGCTGATCTTGCCCTCATCAACGGCCTGAACATGGCCGCCAACGCGGGCGAGCCGGCCGTCGCCATCCTGGAGCGCATGTGCCAGACCCTGGTCGCCATGGGATCCGGGGTGGCCTCGGCAGCCCTGCTCTGCGAAAAGGGCGATCAGTGGCTCACGCTGGCCGCCTCGTCGGTGAGCGATGATGCCGCCAGGCGCGTGCGGGAGGACCTTGGTGTTCCCCTCAACGACCTGATCCGTCGCAAGATGCCCATCTCGGAAGCGCCACGCCTGGCGCAGCTCACCTGTGGATGTCGCTCCAACGTCGTCGTTGGTGCCAGAGCGATCGGTGCCCTCATGACCGAGCTCTTCCGCGGCCAGGATGCGGCGGGCGCGGCCGACGTCGTCTATGACAGGCTGGGGTGCACGCACGTCGTGAACGTGCCCCTATGTGTGGGGGAGCGCGGCTTGGGAACCCTCCTACTTGCTCTCGAGGAGGCCCCCGCGCCGCGCCTGGTCTCGCGCCTGGAGCCCATTGCTCATCAGGTGTCTGCCATGCTGGTGCGCATTCGCTCCGAGGCGCAGCTCGCCGAGGCCGAAAAGACCATGCGACTGGTGCTGAACGCCAGCCGCGATGCGGTGCTCTTGCTGGATGGCTCGCTCCACGTGCTGTATGCCAACGACGAGACACAACGGAGACTGGGGCGTTGCCTCGGGGAGATGCTGGGGCGCCACGTGGCCGAGCTCTATGATGCCGCCTCTGTCGCGAGCTTTGAGCAGGTGGCAGAGGGCGTCTTGCAGGGCCATCGCCCGGATCGCGTGGAGATACGCGAGGGCCCGCACATCTTTGACGTGTATCTCCATCCGCTGGCCGATCCCGTAGGCGTGCCGCGTTTGGTGGTCTATGTGCGGGATACGACGGAAGAGCACGCGCGTCGCCAGCAGTTGGTGCGGTCGGCGCGCATGGAGGCCATCGGGCAGTTGGCCAGCGGCCTAGCCCACGAGTTCAAGAACAACCTGACCGTCATCGGCGGCTATGCGCAGATCCTCGCCAAGCGGCTCGCCGCGGACGATCCCAACCGCGAGGCAGTCGAGGAGATGCTCGCGGCCACGCGTAGGGCGTCGCGGGTGGCGCAGCGGACGCTGGCCTTGAGCCGCGAGGGCGTGCCAGACCTGCGCCGCGTTCAGCTCTCGGATCTCATCACGGACCTGGAGCGCCTTTTCCAGAGGCTGCTACCCGACACGGTCAGGCTGTCCGTGTTCCCCAACGAGGATGCTTGGCCGACGCGTTGTCACGTGGGCGATATGGAGTCGGTGCTCCTCAACCTGGTGCTCAACGCGCGCGATGCGCTCATGGGCAAAGAGCAGGGACACGTGGATGTGTGGGTACGCAACCGGGTGGTGACGCCCAAAGAGGCGGCCAGCGTCCCGGGCGGCGTCGCCGGCGAGTTTGCAGAGCTGGGCGTAAACGATGACGGTGTGGGGATGAAGCCCGAGGTGCTGCATCAATGCCTGGAGCCCTACTTTACCACCAAGGCCCCGGGCGAGGGAACGGGCCTCGGCCTGGCGACGGCCGCCGAGGTGGCGCGACAGGCGGGGGGCTTTATCTTGGTGCACAGCCAAGAGGGCTCGGGCACCTGCATCCTGCTCTATCTGCCGCATGATCGTCGAGACGCCGACGACGGCTCTCCCGACGGGGCCGAGGATTCGGCGGGCGTGCTGGGGGGCCCCAGCTTTTGACCGCGACCCTACCGCCGCCTATACTCGCCTCTAGCCCATGAGAACAAATACCACCGATGTACGCTCCGTCAGAGACGCTAGGGACGAGGCCGACGCGCTGAGCCAGGCGCACCCCGAGCGGTGGGATGCGGCTTGGCGGACGCGCTTGGCGCACCACGGGAACATCGTGCGGCTCGACCGCCCCGTGGATACCATCCCCATCAGCGTCACGGGCAGGGGGTGCGCGCTCCACTGCGCCCACTGCAACGGCGTCTACCTGCGGCACATGCACCCGCTCTCCGAGGTGATGGCCGCGCCTGATCAGCTCCCCGCGGGTGCCGATCTGCTCATCTCGGGTGGTTGCGATAGGCATGGGCGCGTCCCTGTCGTGCAGCACCTCGATGCCCTGCGCCAGCTCGCGGACGCGCACCCCACCAACTGGCACGTCGGCTTTGTGGGTGAGGAGGAGGCCCGCGCCTTGGCGCCGCTGGTGGACGTCGTCTCGCTGGACATCGTTGGCGACCGCGAGACGGCTCGCGAAGTCTATGGCCTCGACGTGGGCCTCGACGATTACATGCGGTCGCTGGATACGCTGCGGCAGCACGTCTCGGTGGTGCCGCACGTGACCATCGGCCTGCGCTGCGGAGCTCCGAGCGGCGAACGGGCCGCGTTGGATGCGTTGGCGTCCCGTGAGATCGAGCGTTTGGTCTATCTGGTGTTGATCCCAACGGCGGGCACACGGTATGCCAACTGCGATCCGCCGCCTCTTGCCGAGGTCGCGGATCTTTTCCTGGAGACCCGGCTGCGTATGCCCCGCGCTGACCTGATCCTGGGCTGCATGCGGCCACGCGGCCATTACGGGCGGGTGCTGGATCTGATCGCGCTGCGGTCTGGCCTGAACGCGGTGGTCAACCCGAACCATCTGGCCAGCGAGGAGGCGGAAGCCCTGGGCTTGGAGGTGGCGTGGGGGACGAGATGCTGCGCGCTGGACTAGGCGACGAGGTCTGGCGCGTCTCTTTGGGGACAGCGGAGGTGCTTGGGCTGACCGAGGCGCCCCTCGACGTCGCTCCGACCACCGCCTACCTGATGCTGGGCGAGCGTTGCGCCGCCAACTGTGCCTTTTGCTCGCAGGCGCGGGGCAGCCACACCCGCGCCAACATGCTCTCGCGAGTGACGTGGCCGCCCTTCAAGGCGACGGACGTCGCCGATGCCTGCGCGGCGGCCTTCTCGCGGGGCGAGATCGGGCGGGCGTGCTTTCAGGTCACCGTGGGCCGTGGTATGGTGGAGCACACCATCGCTGCCGTGCGCGAGGTGGCGTCGCGTTCGCGCGTGCCTATTTGCGCGTCGGTGATGCCGCGTAGCCTGGAGGACGTTGATGCCTTGCTGAAGGCGGGCGCCGAGCGCGTCACCATCGCGCTGGACGCCGGCACCGAGGCCGTGTACTGCCGCGCCAAATCTGGCAGGTTTGAGCGGGTGGAGGCTCTTCTGGAGGCGGCGGCCGAGGCGCATCCGGGCCACGTGGGCACGCACCTCATCGTCGGCCTCGGCGAGACCGAGCGCGAGATGGTCGAGCGCGTGCAATGGGGCCTGGATCGCGGTATCATGGTGGCGTTGTTTGCCTTTACGCCGGTGCCTGGCACGGCCATGGAGGACGTCCCGCAGCCGCCCTTGGACGTGTACCGTCGCGTGCAGGCCGCCAGGTGGCTCATGGCCAACGGCCACGCCCGCGCCGAGGCGATGGGCTACCACGAGGACGGGCGCATCGTCCACCTGGGCCTCGCGGACGACGAGCTAGCCCGATTGCTGGCCGACGGCGAGGCCTTGCGCACGGCCGGTTGCCCGGATTGCAACCGGCCCTTTTACAACGAGCGGCCCGGTGGTCCCATGTACAACTATCCGCGTCCGTTGACGCCGAGCGAGGCGCAGAGCGAGCTGTCGGCGCTGCTGCGGTCGCTGGCGAGGTGAGGGAGCGTTATGCCGAATCGGACCGGTCTCTATGAGCGGCATCTGGCGCTAGGCGCGCGGATGACGACGTTTGCCGGCTGGGAGATGCCTCTGCAATACACCGCCGGTGCCCTGCGGGAACACGCCGCCGTGCGCGAGGCGGCCGGCCTGTTCGATATCGACCATATGGGGCGGCTCACCGTCAGCGGCCCCGACGCGCTGCCCTTTTTGCTGCGCATGGTCACCAGCCACATCGCCGCTATGGAGCCCGGCGATGCCCGCTATGGGTTGCTCTGCTACGAGGACGGCGGCGTCGTGGACGACGTGTTCGTCTATGCGCTAGAGGGGCGCTACCTGGTGGTCGTCAACGCCGCCAACGTGGTCAAGGATACGCGCTGGCTCGATGCGCACGTGGGCGGGCTGGACGTGGCTATTCGCGACATCTCGCCAGAGACCACCATGCTCGCCCTGCAAGGTCCCGCCGCCGAGGGTATCCTCGATCCGCTCTGCCCCGCGGAGCTCTCGTCGATGCGTCGGCACACCTGCCGCGAGACGACGGTGCTGGGCGTGCCGGGCATGGTCGGGCGGACCGGCTATACGGGCGAGGACGGATTCGAGCTCTACCTGGATGTAGAGGGCGCCGCGTCGGTGTGGGATGGCCTGCTCGAGGCCGGCGAGCCGCACGGCTTGGTGCCAGCCGGGCTGGCGGCGCGCGACTCGTTGCGCTTTGAGGCCTGCCTGCCGCTCTATGGCCACGAGCTGGGCCCCGACCGAG
>CAYOBT010000186.1:0-5555 GCA_964402205.1 uncultured Anaerolineales bacterium | reverse complement strand
CCGCTCCAGGATCCGCTGGGCCTGCTCCCGGTGGCCGTTGGACCACACCTCCACGCCCTCGTAGGCATCTTCGATCTCGAGCAGGCTGCCGTCCGCGCCATCGAACTCGGTTTCGTAGGCAATGAACCCGCTGAAATCTGGGTGCCGATCGGCAACGTTGGTCAGCTCATCTGTCTCGCAAGCCGGGGCAAAGTCTGGATAGGCTTTGCTTTCGGCCATCGAGACCTGCCAGCCGGTCAGCGGTTTGCCCGTGCCCATCTTGACGGGCTTGGCCACCAGCTCACGATTAGGCTCCCCCAAGGCTACTGCGGCCAACTCGTAAGGGGCCAGGGTGAGATGGAAGCGCGTACCGTCGCTGGTCCTCTCGTACTCGAGCGGTCGCACCACGTTGTCCCAGGGGTCATAGAGACAGACGTCCGCGCTCTGTGGGATGGACACCCACCCGTCGAACACCTCGCTGGTGGCCTCGTTGGCGAACAGGTAGAGGTCGTTCTCGCGCCGGTAGTGGTAGTAGACCAGCTTCTCGAAAGTGGGCGTGACGCCTATCTCGGCCAATCCCAAGGCGCGCATCCGGTCGACCAGGCCTTCGAGTTCCACGACCTCCCCAGGAAGGTCACCCAGGGGCTCGGAGCTATCGCTGAGCTTGGCCGGCTTGCGGGCGACGAACAGCACGGGGAAGCCGGCCGCCTGGGCCTTGCGGGCAAAGGCGGCCACCTTGGTGGTCGTGTACTCGGCACCTGGCACCACCAGCGCCCGATAGCGCTCACCGTTGATGCGTAGCCCATCCGCCAGCTCGTGTTGCCCCTCTGCCAGGATGTCGGCTGGGATGATGTCGAAATCGATCTGATTCTCGGTCAGCCGTCGCGCCGGGTACTGCTCCAACATGCACGGTCCCACCCAGTCGGCCTCGCCGCTGTATAGGAGCGCCACTGGTGCGATGTGCAGGCCGCCATCGATCAGGTGGCAAACGCGCTGCATGTAGCGCATGAGCTCGCCAAAGTGACGGTACTGCGGGTTCTCCCCGTGAGCATAGAAATGGGGCGGACCATCTTCGGCCGGGAAGGGCTCGGGATCAAAGGCGTGGGGGGTGTAGCGGTTCACGCCGCGCACCATCAGGTGGTTGGCCGTGTACATCATGCCGCGCACGCCCAGCGACCATCCCGACGCTCCCCAGATCTCGCACAAGGCGCGGCCCTTTTTCTTGGGGTCAATGTGGGCGTGCGAGCTGGCCAGCTTGCTGAGCACAAAGTGGTAGAAGTTGCCATCAGCATTGACAAAGTGCCCGCCGCGGTGGAGGGCATTCTCTCCGCCGTACATGATCTGCCAGATGACCTCGTCGATGCCAGCCATATGCTGCCCGTCCAGCGCCCGGAAATAGTGTCCCAGCGAGGATCCGAGGTGGCTCGAGCTGTTGTTGTCCTCGACCGCGTGGCCCACGTATTCGACGCCGTGGTCCGCGCACCAATCGCCAAGCTGCTCGGAAAAGTTGGCCTTGACCAGGAGCGTGATGGTATCCATGTACGCGTACCGCACGCGCGCCGTGAGATCCTCATCTGCGGCAGATTGCCACAGGAGGGGTAGCAGTGCCGGCCAATCGGCTCCCAGGCGATCCTCTAGCATGCCCGGTACCTGCTTGTTCCACGGCAGAGGCATCTCCTGGCGGCCGATGCGCGTGTCTCGCCCAAAGCCCATGGTGTTGCGGAAACAGGGCTCGTCGGAAAAGAACCCGGCAAACGTCTTGCCAAAGTCGGCCTTGTAGCGCTCCCACTCTTGCTCATACACGGCGTCTATCAGGACGCGCACACTGTCGCGGTCGATGATGTTCATCACAGTGTTCGTGCGCCCGGCGTTTCTGGTCAGGTAGGCCACAAACACGCGCCAGTATCCGGGCGGCACATCCCAGGCTAGGTGCCCGTCCTGCACTATACTCGTCAGGTCGATGGCCTCACCGAGCTGATCGCCTTCCTTGATGCGGTAGGCCGTCACCGCCAGCCGCTCGTCATCATCGAACTCGCGCTTCTCAAAGCGTCGTGACCACTGGCCCATGCCGGGCCTCGGTCGCTCGGGAGGGACGTGGCTCATCTGCTCGACGTCGATGCTCATCTGCGGCGTGGGTCCGACCACGTCCACCAGGCCAAAGTTGAGGAGCTGCAGGCACAGCTCTGGGTCTGCCGTCTTGAAGGCGCCGTTGGCATAGCCCGTCGGGAAGTGGGCGTCGTCCAGGAGCCAGACGCGCATCCCGCGCTTGCGCGCCTCGTCGATGATGATATCCATATCGTGCCACCACTGCGGTCCATGGAAATCGGGGTGCGGGCGGCTCTCCACGCAGACCTCGTTGATGCCGCTGTCAGCGATGGCACCCATGTACTCACGCAGGATCGCCTCGCTCTCACCGTGCTGCCAGAAGAACGGCAGGATGTAGCTGCCGGGCCGCCCCGCCAGCGCGTCGGATAGTCGCTTGTCCATGTGCATGCTCCCTTGCTAGCGAAAGGTCGAGCCGGCGATGCTCGCCATGACTGGCGTACTAGCGTACCGAGCCTGCGCTATCAGGCGGTCGTCCGGCTACTCGGTGTGATCGCATCTCAGCGTTGGTGAGGCGACTCTCGTGCCCGCCGGCTTCCAGTGTAGACGACTGGCGTCTTCTGTCAGACCTCCTTCGCAAGGTTGGCGCGGCAGGTGCGATAGGATCGGCGCTGACTGCGCATCGATCGTCCAGCGCCCAAGCGACGGCTAGCCTACGGTAATAGGCAGGCGTGCCCGCACGTCGCTTGCGGATGCAGCGATCAGGATGTCGTACGCTCCTGCGTCGATCTTCCAGTTGCCTGTTTCCGGATCCCAGCGAGCAAACGACCGCTCGCTCAGCGCAATACAGGCCACGCTGGTTTCCCCGGGCCCAAGATGGACCTTGGCAAAGCCGGCAAGCTCTTTCTCGGGTCGGTGCACGGGCGAGCAGTGCGACGCAACATAGACCTGAACGACGTCGCTGCCGGTGCGGTTGGAGGTATTGGTGACGGGTACCTCGACTACGAGATCGGGGCCCGAGCCAGTTGTCCGTGGCTCTCCCCAGGCAAAGGTCGCATAGGAGCCGCCATGGCCAAACGGCACGAGGGGGCGGATTCCTCGGGCATCATACCAGCGATAGCCGATATAGATGCCCTCCCCATAGCGTACCGTATCCGCCTCGCCTGGGAAGTTCAGATAGGCGGGTGTGTCTTGCTCCCGCCGCGCCCAAGTCGTCGGCGTGCGACCGCCGGGGGCGGCCTCGCCCAAGAGCACATCGGCGATAGCCTCGCCACCCTCCTGGCCTGGATACCAAGCCAGAAGCGTCGCTGGTACGTCATCGAGCCAAGGAAGCGTCACAGGGGCTCCACAGTTGAGGACCACCACGGTGTTGGGGTTGGCGTCCAGGACGCGACGGACGAGCTCGTCCTGACCGTTGGGCAGCTCGAGACTATCGCGGTCGCGTCCTTCCGTTTCCCATTCATCCGAGGACCCAACCACGACGACAGCGATGTCCGCCTCGGCCCCTACCTCCTCCGCCTGGCGGAGCAGATCCTCTCGGCTACCCGGCCAGACCTCGCAGCCCACATCCATCATGACGGCAGGAAAGTGGCCGCTTGGCGTCTGTTCGAGCACGATCTGGTAGGGACGCCCCGCCCTGAGATCTCGTTCGATGACGCTGGCGCGCTGGGCAAACGAGGCGGCAAAGGGTGCCACCGAGTTGTCCGCAGCAAGCGCCCCGTCAACGTACAAGCGGGCATGGCCCGACCCGGACGCCATGAGCAGATAGCGTCCGCTCTGTGGAAGCGTTGCTGTCATGCTCAAGCGCGCAGACACGCTGTTTCTATCTTGCTGGCGCCTCTCTGGACGCCATCGGAAGGTGGCTTGGTCCAGTTGCTTGCAGAGAAACGGCTCGCCCTCACACGTCTCCCCTGCAAACAGCTCAACCGTGACCTTGGTCTCGCCCAGCCACTCGGTGGGAATCGTTCGCACCCTTTTCCGCAGGCGGATCCCCGGAGCGTGCGTGACAAGCCGTTGATCGAGCCGGTAGCTCATCGCATCGAGCAGATTGGTCCTCCGATACGGCTCCAAGGAGGCGGATCCTCCGCCGAGAAGGCTGGTCTCAGCAGCCAAAGGGCCGATGATCGCGATCCGCTTGGACGGATCCAGAGGGAGCAAGCGACGCTCGTTCCGTATCAGGACCATGGACGCGGCGGCGGTTCGGCGCACCAGCGCTCGGTGTTCGTTTCGCTCCATCGGGGATTCGGTCTCGTCGGACTCGCCCTCGAGACGCCCTCGCCATGCGAGGAATTCCAAGAGGCGCCTGACCTTGTCGTCGATCCGCTTCTCCTCGACCTCGCCGCTCTCGACGGCGGCCTGCAATTGCCCCCTGTCCCAATGGCCACCCAAGGGCATCTCGAGATCCAGGCCATACCGTGCTGGCTCTCGCGTCCCCTTGGTCGCTCCCCAATCTGAGACGACAAAGCCGCTGAATCCCCAGTCTCCCTTGAGCAAGCCGAGGATGAGCTCGGGATGCGCGCAGGCATGATGTCCGTTCACATAGTTGTAGGCGCCCATAACGGCGCGGACCCCCGCCTCGTTCACGGCGGCCTCGAATGGCGGCAGATAGATCTCGCGGAGCGTGCGCATATCGACTTTCACATTGACCGTTCGACGGTTTGTCTCCTGGTCATTGGCCACATAGTGCTTGACGCAGGCACCCACGCCCGTGCTTTGCACGCCCTCGATATAGGCCACGGCCATACGGGCCGCCAACTCGGGATCCTCGCTGAACGCCTCAAAGTGACGCCCATTGCGCGGCGCCCGATGCATGTTCACCGTAGGTGCCAGCAACATGTCCACATGCTTGTCGAGGCACTCTTTCCCCAGTGCCACCCCGATGGCGTTGACCATCTCGGCATCCCACGTAGCGGCAAGCGCCGAGGGCCCCGGCACCAAGAGCCCAGGCCCCGTTCGCCTTCCGCGAACGCCTACCGGCCCATCGCTGACGGTCCAGTCGGGGATGCCTACGCGCGCGCACCCAGGTATCGTCCAGAATCCCTTGCCAGCAAGCATGGTGCATTTCTCGGCCAGCGTCATCTGGCCGAGGAGATCCTCCACGGCGTCACGCGTGTCTGGCTGCAAGTTAGCACTCATCCGAGACCTCCTAGTCCCGCGTACCGCTGTCAGTATGCCCAGCCCTCCTCGGCTGTGGCCAACGCCCAACGCTCTCCGATCGCCTGCCGGTCGGCTCTGCCTCGCCATCCCGAGCTCTGCATATCTACTCTATCTGCAGTGAGGCTTGCCCTGGGCAATCAGAGCCTCGCGGCTCGCAGACCGATGCGTTGCGTTTGCCAAGCCGTACCTTGATGAGACGGTGCATGTCTCCGCAATGGCAAGCTTGGCGACGTGTCGCGCTAGGTCGAGGAGTACATCTCCGCGCTGGCAGGCGCTGCGAAGGAAACCCCCTAGAGTTTCGACGAGTGAGCGGACGGCGTCAAGGGCATGCGAACCGAGTCTCCATCGCTGCGCTCGGCGGTCCTGACTTCACGGAC
>CAYOBT010000185.1:0-5558 GCA_964402205.1 uncultured Anaerolineales bacterium | reverse complement strand
CACCCGCTCGCTCTTTGTGGTGAGGCTGATCACCGGGTGGCGCGCCACCGAAGGCCTGGCGTCAGAGAGCGAAGCCGACATGGCCGCCCTTCAGAACGCTTTGACCCTAGGAACCACGGCGGTCGGCGTGGCTGGGTTTACCAGGTTCCTGCCGTACTTTGGGCACATCGGGCCGCTCCTCAATGGCATCGCCTCCGGATGGAGCCGCGTGGTCAGCGGGCTGCAAGAGCGGAACCAGCAATGGTGGCAGGCGCGCGAGGTCATGGGCGACGAGCTCCCCCATCCCGACGCCATGCCAGGCGGGCGCGCCGTGTTCAACTATATGCGGGATCTCTTCCGAGCGGACGCGCCGCCGACGGATCCGCCGCCCAGCGAGGTGGTCGCGTTCTTTACCGAGAACCGCGAGATGTTCAGCACCGTCGCCACCGAGGTGGTGGGCAGGCCCGGCTCGCAAGTCCCCACCACATCGAGCTGGATCCTTTGGACCACCGCCGATCCAGCGCGTCTCAACTCATGGGCGTTCTACAACCGGGAGATGATCTGGCGGCTGATCTATGGCCGGGGCATGGATCTACCCTAGCATGCAGAGCGAGAGACCATGATCAACGATCTGGACGAGACCATCCGCAAACTGGTGATGACCCACGCCCAGTTTGACGAGAACAGCATCGATATCACGTTCGACCAGCCGACGGGCGAATGGGCGACTGGTCTGACGCGGCCTACCGTCAACTTTTACCTCTATGACATCCGCGAGAACCTAGAGCTCCGCAACCAAGAGTGGTCCATCGAGCGCCGCAGCGACGGCACCGGCACCCGCCGCATGGCGCCGTTGCGCTACGACCTCAGCTATCTGGTCACCGTCTGGACGCAGAACCAGGTCGAGGACGAGCACGCCATCCTGTGGCGCGTGCTGGGGGCGCTGGCGCGTCACCTGACGCTGCCCGAGGAGCTGCTCCAGGGCGAGCTGCAGGGCCAGCCCTACGCCATCCTGGCGCAGACGGCCCAGCCCTCCATGGCCATCGACAACATGCCGGACCTCTGGGGCGTCATGGAGAACCAACTCCGCCCGTCGCTGGACTATGTGGTGACGGTGGCCATGGATCGCGACGTGGCCTTTTCCGGGCCGCTGGTCCTCACCAAGCGCGTTTCCGTTGGCCAGCGCGGCACGCCGCTCACGGCGCCCGCCTTTGACGAGGAGATCATCCAGGTGGCGGGGATGGTCCATGCCAAGGAAGACGGCCAGCGCCCTATTGCGGGCGCCACCCTGCGCCTGGTGGACCTGGGCAGGGAGACGGTGACCGATCGCCACGGCCGCTATCGCTTTGCGAACGTCCCGGCTGGCACGTATGACATCGAAATCGTCGCGGGCGAGCACACCGAGAGGCGGCAGATCGACGTGCCCCCGCCGGACAGGCTCGCGCCCTATGTGGATCTGGAGGTGTAGAGCGAACCAAGACAAAGCGTCCCGGCTGCTCGGATCCGGACCGACTGTTTCCGTGTCGCGGACGACCTGGCCCTAGGGCCCAAGTGCAAAGGAACGTGAGATGTCAACCTATCAATCCCCAGGCGTGTACATCGTCGAGGAGGACAAAGGCACCAAGCCCATCGAGTCGGTGGGCACCGCGGTGGCGGCGTTCGTCGGCTACACGGAGAAAGCCGAACGTCGGGACGGCGGCGGCGAGTTGACCTCCGTCACCGGCCAGGCGGTAGCCGTCACCAACTGGTCGCAGTACCTCGACACCTTTGGTAGCTTTGTGGAGGGCGCCTATTTGCCCTACTCGGTCTTTGGCTACTTTCAGAACGGCGGTAGCCGCTGCTACGTCGTCAGCGTCAAGTCGCTCGGCCAGTCGCCCGATCCCGAGCTGGCCAGCCCGGCCACGGCCATGCTACCCGCCGCCGCGGACAAGGTTGGCGAGTCGCTCGAGATCGAGGCCAAGTCCGGCGGCCCCGCTGGCAACGAGATCAAGGTCACCGTCAAGCCAGAAGAGGACGAGACCCTCTTTACCCTGATCATCGACAGCCCCGCCGGCACCGAGACCTATCCGGGCCTGACGCTGGGCAAGGGCGACAACAATGTCGAGACCGCCACGGCGCAATCCAAGCTGGTGGTCATCAAGATCGCCAAGAGCTCTGGGACGCTGGCTGAGCGCAAGCCCAAGGAAGGCACCTATGAGCTGACCGGCGGCAAGATCGAGACCAAAGAGGTCACCGTCACCGACTATCGCGGCAAGGTGGCCGAGCGGACGGGCCTCGGCGGACTGACCGCCATCGACGACATCACCATGCTGGCCGTGCCCGACCTGATGGCCTCCTACGAGGCCGGCGAGATGGCCATCGAGGACGTCCAGGCCGTGCAGCAGGCGGCCTACGAGCACTGCGAGAACGTCAAGTACTGCTTTGCCGTGCTGGACGCGCCGCCCGACTTGCTTCCTCAAGACATGGCCAACTGGCGCATGCAGGCCAACTATGATTCCAAGTACGCGGCCATCTACTATCCGTGGCTCGAGGTGGCCGACGCCGTCAAGGGACGCGGCACGGTGCGCATCCCGCCATCGGGGCACGTCGCCGGCGTGTACGCCAGATCCGACGCCGAGCGCGGCGTCCACAAGGCTCCCGCCAACGAGGTCGTCCGCGGCGCGACGGGGCTGCCCATCCAGGTAACCCGCGCCGAGCAAGACATGCTCAACCCCATCGGCGTGAACTGCATCCGCTCCTTCCCGGGGCGGGGCATCCGCATCTGGGGCGCGCGGACGCTCAGCAGCGACGCTTCCTGGCGCTATATCAACGTGCGGCGGCTGTTCAACATGGTGGAGGAATCCATCGAGCGCGGTACGCAGTGGGTGGTCTTTGAGCCCAACGACCGCGATCTGTGGGCACGGGTACGACGCGACGTGACGGCCTATCTCAAGACGGTCTGGAGCTCGGGCGCGCTCTTTGGCTCGACGCCGCAAGAGGCGTTCTATGTCAAGTGCGACGACGAGTTGAACCCGCCAGAGGTCCGCGATCTGGGCCAGCTCATCGTCGAGATCGGTCTGGCGCCCGTCAAGCCCGCCGAGTTTGTCATCTTCCGCATCAGCCAGTGGGCTGGGCCCGCCGCCGAGTAGCACGTCAGCCAGCAGGTAGCATCGCAGCGAAGGAGACACCGACATGTCAAGCAGAACCGATCCGCTTGTAGGGTTTCATTTTGCCATCGAGATCCAGGGCGTCGTGACGGGGTACTTTACCGAGTGCGCGGGCATCGGCTCGGAGCACGAGGTCATCGAGCACAAGATCGTGGATGACCGCGGTCGCGAGCTCATCCAAAAGATCCCAGGCCGCCTCAAGTGGGAGAACATCACCCTCAAGCGCGGCATCACCGACAACATGGACATCTGGGACTGGCGTCAGCAGATCGTCGACGGCCTGGTGGACGGCAACCGCAAGAACGGCTCGATCGTCATGTTCGATCAGTCGCTCGAAGAGCGGGCCCGCTGGAACTTTGAGAACGCGTGGCCCGTCAAGGTGTCGGGACCCTCGGTCAAGGCGGACAGCAACGAGTTCGGCATCGAAGAGCTGGTCCTCACGCACGAGGGCTTGACGCGCGTCAGCTAGGCGCGGGAGGGCTTGCATGCAAACCGAGTTCCCGTTCACGCTGCCGCGCGGCTATGTGGATAGCGAGGGCCAGGTGCATCGGGAGGGCACCATGCGCCTGGCCACCGCGATGGATGAGATAGCGCCTCTGCGCGACCCTCGGGTCCGCGCCAACGAGGCCTATCTCACCATCATCCTGCTGTCGCGCGTCATCACCCGGCTCGGATCGCTAACGCAGATCACGCCGCGCGTCGTGGAGAACCTGTTCTCGGCCGACTTGGCCTATCTGCAGGACCTCTACCAGCGCATCAACGAGCCGGATGCCAACACGATGCGGGTCGCGTGCCCCGAATGCGGCCACGCCTTTGACGTAGAGGTGGTGCCACTGGGGGAATGACGCGCTACCCCCTCGATAGGCTCCACCAGGAGGTAGCGTACATCGCCTATCACTTTCACTGGAGCCGCGATGAGATCCTGTGGCTCGAGCATGCCGAACGGCAACGCTGGGTCCAGGAGATCGCCGATATCAACGCGAGGCTGAGCTCCGGCCCCGAGGAGGAGGTCTGACGGTGCCCAAGCTCGATAGATCGCTCCTGGCGCACCCAGCGTTTCGTTTCGTGGTGCAGATCGATGGCATCGAGGGCGCCACGTTCACCCAGTGCACCTTGCCGACGCTCGAGATGGAGGTCGAGGAGCGCAAAGAGGGCGGGTTCAACGACGGCACCCACATCCTGCCCACGCGCGTCAAAAAGGGGACCATCACCCTCAAACGAGGGATGGTCTCTGGCACCGAGCTGCTGGCGTGGTACCTGGCCGTCATGATGGGACAGCTCGAAAAGAGCCGGCGCCAGGTGTCCATCCTGATGCTGGATAGCCAGGGCGAGGAGATCATGCGGTGGGACTTTGCGGGGGTGTACCCGGTCAAGTGGACGGGCCCCGAGCTGGATAGCGCGTCCAACAAGGTGGCCATCGAGGCGCTGGAGCTGGCGTACGAGAGCCTGACGGTGGTGCAATAGGCCATGGCAGATAGCGAGCGAACGTCCAGCGTCAGCCGCGCCGCCAGCTTTGCGCGGCGCATCACGTCGCGCGCGCGGCCGCTGGCCCCCACGACGTCCGAGCGTCGCGCTGTGCCCACGTGGATCCAGCGCGCGCGGACGGACGCTGCCCGCTTGGAGGCCCGCACCGTCCGTCCGACGGCGCGGCCCATCGCCACCTTGCGGCTAGCGCGGCCCGCAACTCCAGAGGCACCGCAGGCGGCGCCCGACCTGGTCCTTGCGAGGCCAACGCCTGCACCCGCCCCCGAGGAACAGGCCACCGAGGCCCCGCCGCCCTTCCGACAACCCGTCCCCGAGCCCCGGCAGGCGCCTTCGCCGTTCCGCGTGGCGGATCTGCGCGAGCGGCTGACCCCGCGCGCCGAGGGGACCCCTCAAGCCCAGGCTCCGCAGCAGCAGCCTGGCGTTGCGCGGCGGGCCATCTCGCGCGTCGAAGAAGCGTCCCGCGACCAGGCAGGGCCACAACAGGCCGTGCCCTCTGACGCACCGCCTACCGAAACGGCGGCGCCCCCTGCAGCGCCCGATGATGAGGTAGGGGCACGCGCTGCCTTGCCCCCCGACGTTGGGCCAGACGACACCGGCGAACCGCCCGCCGCGCCACCTGACACTGAACCGGGCGACACCGCGCCTGCCGACGCCGGGCTACCTGCCGCCGCGCCCTCTGACGCCACCCTCCGCCGCGCACCCGATGACCGGCCATCCCCGCCGGAGGCCCGGCCTCCCGACCGGGTAGGGGCACGGCATGCCGTGCCCTCTGGTACCGCACCCGCCGACGTTGCGGCTGACGAAACGGGGCCACCGCCCGCCGTGCCCTCTGATACCACACCCGCCGACGTTGCGGCTGACGAAACGGGGCCACCGCCCGCCGCACCCACCGGCACTGCGCCCGCCGACCGGGCAGGGCTACCGCCGGCCCCGCCCTCTGATACGGCG
>CAYOBT010000184.1:0-5562 GCA_964402205.1 uncultured Anaerolineales bacterium | reverse complement strand
GTTAGCGTGGGGGGATCGGTAAGCGGATCGCCGACTCCTGGGCCTGCCAAGCCGCGGATGGCCTCCAGTAGATGGTTCGCCTGCTCGATCAACTCGCGGTAGCGCGCTTGGATGCGCGGGTCGGCCGTCATGTCAGGTTGGCCCTTCAGGGCATTCTCGATGGCGCGACGGGCCATGCGGCTGGCCTCGATGACGTCATCGGCGGTGGCCGCGTGATGGGCCTCGACGTGGGCCACCACGTGGAGGATGTGCGGGCGCAGCGCCATCTGTAGATACACGCTGGCCGCGAGATGCGCGCGTGCGGCCTCGGTCTGCAGCGGATAGCTCAGCAATCCCGTGCGCGTCTGCCTCCAGATGCGGAACTCGCTGGACTCCAGAGGCGAGATCATCTCTAGCAGCGCGAGCATCTTGGCGAGGTCCATGGCGTCGCTCAGCATGGGCGGGCTGTTGAACATCATCTGCGCCACATAGTCGTGGACGCCCATGGCTCGGGCATTGTGGGCCGAGAGGTATCCAGCGACGACGAACACGACGTCGGAGGCGTCGCGCATGCCCCAGTGATGTGGCTCGTTGAGCTCGACCGGAATGCCGCGCGCGCCATGCCAAGCCATCAGGGCCTGATGCTCGCGGATGGAGCCTTCAAGGTCCCACGGGCCCCGGCCATCCATCTGGTTGAACCAAAAGATAGGCACCGCGCACCAGGCGTTGTCAAAGGTCTCCAGGTACATCTTGGCCAACGGCACAAAGTCGTCCGTGCCGGCATAGCAGCGCATGAGGGGATAGTTGCCCCTCCGGCTAGCCTCGTACAGCTCGCGATACTGCTCCCGCGTCCGGACGGGCACGCCGCCCGCGCCGGTACGACGCGGATCCTGACGCTCAGGATGGTAGAAGTTCTCTTGCGCATCCTGATCGATGCCCAGCGAGATAACGTCCAGTGCCCGCGACTCGGCAATCTTGGCGATGCCCTCACGCGTCTCTTGCACGCTTGGTCGCCCAAAGTGATGCCGCAGGATCGGGTAGGGCGCCTTCCAGCGAATGCGCTCCACCATGGTGTCGGGATAGGCTTCCTCGCCGGCGGCCTGGAGCTCCTCTCCCCGCAGGTAGGCGATGATGTCGTCCACGGGCTCGGTCCCATCGAAAACGCGCTCAAAGAACCCAAAGCCTCGCGCGCGCTCGGCGACGGGTGGCGTTCCGCCAAACGCAAAGCGCACCCCCGCGCGATAGAGCGCGTCGGCCTCTTCGGCAAACTCGCCCAGCAACCTCTCGCCGTTCTCTGGCGTCAGTCGGTAGGATACAGCCACTAGGTCGGCCTCTTCGCGGCGGGCAGCGTCCAGCACCTTGCTCACCGGTACGGCAGGCCCGAGAAAGACCGTGCGCCATCCGGCCTGCTCGGCCAGTCGGAGAAAGTTCATCACGCCTGCCACGTGAGCGCACTCGCCCAGGGCAGCAGCTACCACCGTTTTCATGATCAGCTCCTTCCCGCGTTGCGAGCAGGTAGAGGTAGGGCATGCCGTGCCCACGCACAGTAGACCAGTCAACGTGAACCCGACGGAGCGCGAAAAGCGTAACGCTATCTGGGAAACTTAGTATAGATCATAGAGGTGTCGCGGGCAAGCGCCGGTTATGCAGGAACAAGGGGTGCTCGTTGCCGATGAGCACCCCTTGCGATGGGCCTGTCCGGGGCATTGGCCACGGCCAGCCTTCCCCGTTCTCGCGCTAGGCCTTCTTTTTCTTGCCCTTTTTCTTCTTCTTGGCATCGGGCTTGGGTTTATCTGTCACGCGAGCACCTCCTGCGAACATTCCTGGCGCGGCCGCGTGTCCCTATGGGGCTTGAGGCCGCATGGTCAGTCACAGTAACGGCCGGGGAGGCGTGGTTCGTGTCCTCCCTCAGCGTTGTGGCACCCGCGCCGGGCCGGGGTGGCTCCGAGAAACTGGTGCTCTCGGCCGTGGGAGAGCGCCGCACTTCCCACCATATGCAAAGCACCGGCTCACGAACCGACGCTGGCACCTAGATGGTAGCACCTTCTGGGCTACGGCGCAATATGCCCGATCAGGCGACGACCGACGGTCGCGTGCTGGTTTCCAAGGCGATGTGATGGGTTGCCTTGTGACACTGCGTCAATGTGGCTAGTATCGGCAGCACAAAAGAGAGGAGAAGCTCGTATGAAAGCCATCGCCAACCCCGCTCTGCACCCTGCCTTCCGGTTCTCCGTACACATCTCGCCCGACGCTACCGATGAGGAGCTGGCCTTCGCGCGCCAACTGGGCGTCCCCTGCGTCTATACTTGGGTGCGCGACGATCAGCGCGACCTGGCATCGCTGACGACGCTTCGCCACAAGGTCGAGGATGCGGGTCTTGAGCTCTATATGGTGGGCAACATGACCGTGGCCAAGAACGCGGCCATTCACCTGGCGTTGTCCGAGCGAGACGACGTCATCGCGGACTATCAGGCATTCGTCGAGAATCTGGGACGTGCTGGCATCGGCGTGACGACGTTCACCTGGGAACCTGATAGGGTATGGAGCTCTGCGCCTCAGGAGTCGCGGGGAGCCGTTGCGCGTCACGTGGATATGGACGATCTGCGGCAACGCCCCTGGACGCACGGTCGCGCGTACAGCGAAGCCGAGCTGTGGGACAACTTTGCCTACTTTACTGAGCGTATGATGCCCGTGGTCGAGGCGGCCGGCGTCCGCATGGCGCTGCATCCCAACGATCCGCCAGCCCACGAGCCCGTCGCCGGCGTTCCCTGCCTCATCCGCAATGTCCAAGCCTACCGCAAGGCCTTTTCCATCGCGGATAGCCGTGCCCTGGGCATGGAGTTCTGCTGTGGCTGCTGGCTGGAGGGTGGCACCAACGGATTCGGCGACCTTTTGGCTGGCCTTCGAGAGTTCGTGGCTGACGATCGCGTGTTGATCGTGCACTTTCGCAACGTCAGCGCGCCCCTGCCTCGCTTCACCGAGACGTTCCTGGACAATGGGTACATGGACATGTACGAGGTGATGCGGACGCTAGTACAGACCGGATATGCCGGGACCGTCACGCTGGACCACACGCCAAGGTTCGTGGAACGCTATGCCGCGGGAGCTGGCACCGGGTACGCCATTGGATACATGCGGGCGTTGTTGGAACGTGCCGTCGACGAGCTGAGCGCCTAGAGGGGAGACTGCTTGCGCGGCCGAGCGGGCAACTATCTGCTCGGCCGCGCTGGCGTTTCGCCGCGAGCTCGCTTCCTGGGTATCATGTCCCTGAGCATCCGCCTCGCCAAAAGGGGGAGCGCCATGGAGGAGAGGTCCCGGACGCAAGAGCTCCAGCAGAGCTTTCGTGAGGAGATCGCGGACCTGCAGAGGACGCTCACCGGCATGGTGAGTGCGTGGCTCGCGATCGTCGCGTATGCGGCAGTGTTCCTGTTCCCCATCTATGGGCACCGCGCGCCGGACGAGCCTTTCTGGGCGTTGGTCGCCCTGACGGCGGTGGGCGTGGCGGCCTACATCCTTCACCTCAGGTCGGTTGGCGCGGCGCACGCCCTGCTGGCTGTGGGCCCGATGGTTGGTTTGGCTCGTCTGCTGGCGCTCGGCACATGGGCGCCATTTCCCTATGTTACACCGCTCCTGGTGCTGGCGAGCTTTGTCTTGGGCGTGTGGCCTGGAGTGGCGTCGCTCTTGGTGGGGACGGCCGTGGTGTTGACGGCGCCGCTGCCTGGCGCGGAGCGAGTGGCCGTGATCGTGCTCACATGGCTCACCGCGAGCATGGCATGGCTGAGCACGCGCGGGTTCAGGATGGCGCTCAGTTGGTCGCACAACAGCCAAATGCGGGCTTTGCAGCTCCTGGGTGAGCTCCGAGTCCGCCGAGGCGAGCTCAACCGCACGCTAAAGGGTTTGCGAGAGGCCACCGAGCATCTGGAGCGCCTGAACAGAGAGCTCGCGGTCGCGCGACGCGAGGCCGAGGAGGCTCGCAGCCTGAAGGAGCAGTTCGTCGCCAACGTGAGCCACGAGCTGCGCACGCCCCTCAATCTAGTCGTGGGCTTTGCCGAGATGCTCTACCTTGACCCCGAAGGCTATGACGGCGTTCGCTGGACGCCAGATCTGGTGAGCGACATCGGCGAGCTCTACCGGGCGGCGCAGCATCTCCAATCCCTTGTCAATGATATCCTGGACCTTTCGCGCATCGATGCGGCGCGTCTGCCCATGTTCCGCGAGATGGCAGAGCTCGACGGCGTAGCCCAGGAAGCCCTGGAGACGATGGCGCCCCTCTTGCGCCAGCACGAGCTAACCTACGAGATCGTCTGCCCCGACGACTTGCCAGAGGTGTTTGTGGACCGTACGCGCATCAGGCAGGTGCTGCTGAACCTGCTTAACAATGCCGTGCGGTTCACGAGGCAGGGAGGCGTGCGCGTTGTCCTGGAGCGCGGAGCGGATGCCGTGCTCGTTCACGTACACGACACGGGCGTCGGGATCCCAGCCGACCAGCTCGAAAGCCTCTTCCAGCGTTTCCAGCAGGCCGAGGCCGGCGTGCGATCAGGCGGCGGCGCGGGGCTGGGATTGGCCATTAGCAAGCAGTTCGTGGAGCTGCACGGCGGGCGCATCTGGGCCCAGAGCAGTGAGGGCGAGGGAAGCACGTTCAGCTTTGCCATCCCGTTGCCCGGCACGACGGTGGCGGCCAGCGGCCTGCGCGCGACGCGCACACCCGAACCGAGAGCCGGCGACCAACCGCCGGTGCTCGTTGTCGATCAGGATCCTAGCGTGGCAGAGATGCTGCGGCGCTATCTGGGCGACCGACCGGTGGTGTTGGTCGGCGATCCAGCCGAGATAGATGCCCAGATTGAGGCGCACCACCCGGCCATGTTGGTGGTCAACCGTCCTCCGGACGCACCGCTCGATGGGTGGGTGGCCACACCCAATGGCGCCGCCGAGAGATACGCCGTGCCGGTGGTGCGCTGCTCCATCCCCAGCGGGACGTGGATGCGCGAGGCCGATAGCATCGACGATTGCCTCAGCAAGCCGATCTCGCTGGAGATGCTGCGCCGTACGCTGGGGAACCAGCCACCAGCGTCCGTGTTGGTGGTGGACGACGATCGCGGCTTTGTGAGCCTGATGAGGCGCATGTTGCATGCCCTAGAGTACCGCGGACGCGTGCTGCAAGCCTACAACGGCGAGGATGCGGTCGAGCTCGTGCGCTCCTTTCACCCCGAGCTCATCCTGCTGGACTTGGTGCTTCCGGGTATGGACGGCTTTGACGTGGCGGCTGCCTGCCGACGCATGGACGGGAAGGCGCCGCGCGTCGTGGCAGTGACAGCCACCAGTTACGCATCCGAGTTCCTGCAGCGGCGGGGCAGCCGCTTTTCGCTCACTCGGGCGGGTGGCATCAGCACAGGGCGTGTGGTCGAGCTGCTGGGGATGATCCCCGAGCTCGTACAGCCCGACTATGTCTCGGAGGAAAGCGCTGTCTCTAGTGCCTGAATAAGGCTTGCTCGGTCGACGGGCTTGAGGAGAAAGGCAGCGGCGCCCATGGCCATGGCGAGCTGAGGATCGTTGATGATGGAGCAGACGATGATGGGCGTATCG